>CANJYI010000092.1 GCA_947478975.1 Chthoniobacteraceae bacterium | reverse complement strand
CGCCCGCCTTCAGTACAGCTCCACCGGCGAACGCTTGCCGTCCTCCGGGCTGCGCTGGTCCGCGGCCTCCGCCCCCAGCGTGTCCGCGCGCAACTGGCGCACCTCCAGATCGCGCCGGTGAAACTCCGCCTCATCCCACGGATCCGGGGGCGTCATGCGCGCCTTGAAGCGGGCCACGCTTTCCAGGGCCCGGTCCAGGTCGGCGCTGGGCACCCGCTGCAGGTGTCCGAAGGCCTCCTCCACACAGGCCACCCGGTGGCAGATCATCGCCATGTCGTTGCCGGCGGTGATGGCCAGCCGGATGGTTTCCTCCAGCCCGTGGTGGTTGAGGATCGCCCCCATGTCCAGGTCGTCGGTGACGACCATTCCCTCAAAGCCGATATCCTTGCGCAGCAGGTCGCGGATGATCCGGCTCGAAAGCGACGAACACAATGCCCCCTCGCCCAGTCCCGGATACAGGCCGTGCCCGACCATCATGCCGTCGACCTGCTTTGCAAAATGCCTGAACACACTGAGCTCGTGGGCCTCCAGGTCCTCGCGCGAGTTGGCGATGACCGGCAGTTCGTGGTGCGCGTCCAGGGGGGCGCGCGAGTAGCCGGGGAAATGCTTGCCACAGCTCAGGATGCCGGCCCCGCGCATCGCGTCGTTGAAGAGAGTCGCGTTGCGCACGACCTCCTCGACGGAGTTGCCGTAGCAGCGGCCGCGCAGGGAGTTGTCCGCCTCGTCGTCAAAGGAGATGTCGAGGACGGGGCACAGGTCGAAGTTGAAGCCGAACATGCGCAGCAGGTCGCCGGTGATGCGGCCGTGGCGGGTGATGAGCTCGGGATTACGGGCGTCGCGCAGCTGGTTGGCGTTGGGCGGCTCGTGGCCTATGAGCCGCAGCCGGGAGACGCGGCCGCCCTCCTGGTCGATCGTGACGACCGGCTCCACCGTGCTCAGGGCGCGCAGCTCGTCGATGAGGGCGCGCAGCTGGGAGGGGGATTCGATGTTGCGTCCAAACAGAATATAGCCGCCGGGCTGGATCCGGCGGAAGGTGGCTGCGGTCTCGGGGTCCAGCCGGGTGCCGGGCACGCCGGTGAGAAGAAGTTGGCCAAGTGCGCTCATGTGTAGGGAGGGACTCTCCCCCGAAGTGGGCGCGAGCTGAAGCAGCATTTTCGCGTGCGGCACGGAATGGAACCTTGGCCGCGGGCTTCTTTTTCCTTTGGCAGCCCGCCCCCCGTGGTTCTCAATACGGGTCCTCTTCTCCATGAACACTTCCTCCCCCCAGCTGCTCCGGCTCCACGAAGCAGACAACGTCCTCACGGTCCTCTCCACGCTCGAGCCCGGAGACGCCCTGCACCTCGGCCAGACCGTGCTCACGGTCGACAAGCGCCTACCCATCGGACACAAGGTCGCCGCCCGGCCCATCGCGGCGGGAGAGAAAATCTGCAAGTACGGGGTGCCGATCGGCTCCGCCGTCTGCGCCATCGCCGAAGGGGAGCACGTGCACACGCACAACATCAAGAGCGACTACCTCCCCACCTTCGAACGCGAAAACCAGCACAGCTACTTCCAGCCCACCCCATGAAAGGCTTCCTCCGCAAAGACGGCCGCAAAGGCATCCGCAACATCACCGCGGTGGTGTATCTGGTCGAGTGCGCCCACCACGTGGCGCGTGAAATCGTGTTCCCCTTCCGGGACCAGCAGGTGCACCTGATCGGGTTCCCCGGCTGCTATCCGAATTCCTACGCCTACCGCATGGTGCGCCAGCTCTGTACCCACCCCAACGTGGGCGCCGCGCTGCTGGTCTCCCTCGGGTGCGAAGGCTTCAACCGGGCCGCGCTTCTCGAGGAGATCCGCGCCTCCGGCCGGCCGGCGGACGCCATCGTCATCCAGCAGGAGGGCGGCACCCGGAAGACCATCGCCGAGGGGCACCGCTGGATCCGCGCGGCCCTCGAACAGCTCAAAGCCACGCCCACCACGGAAATGGGCGTCAGCGACCTGATCATCGGGACGGTCTGCGGCGGGTCCGACGCCACCAGCGGCATCACGGCCAATCCGGCCGTGGGGCGCGCTTTTGACCGGCTCATCGCCGAGGGCGCGGGCGCCATCTTCGAGGAAACCGGCGAACTCATCGGCTGCGAGGCGATCATGGCGGCGCGGGCGGCACGGCCGGAACTCGCGCCCGAACTGCTCGCCTGCGTGGACAAGGCCGCGCGCTACTACACGACCCTCGGGCACGGCAGCTTCGCACCCGGCAACGCCGAGGGGGGCCTCACCACCCAGGAGGAAAAATCCATGGGCGCCTACTGCAAAAGCGGCAACTCCCCCATCGACGGCATCCTTAAACCGGGCGACGTCCCGGACCGGGGCGGCCTCTACCTGCTGGATGTCGTGCCCGACGGCGAGGTGCGCTGGGGCTTCCCCAACATCAGCGACGTGCAGGAAATCGGCGAGCTCATCGCGTGCGGTTCGCACATCACGCTGTTTACGACGGGCCGCGGTTCGGTGGTGGGCTCCGCCATTTCGCCCGTGATCAAGATCTGCGCCAACCCGGAAACCTACCGCCGCCTGAGCGACGACATGGACGTCAACGCCGGCAAGATCCTCGAGGGGGAGGCCACCCTGGAGGAGGTTGGAAACGAGATTTACGACAAGATCCTGCAGGTTGCCGCAGGCGCCCAAACGGCCAGCGAAGCGCTCGGCCACCAGGAGTGTTCGATCGTGTACAAGAGCTTCGAACCGACAGGCCCCGCCTGCATGCCAGCCTGAGCCCGGCTCCTCATTCAGCCTTCCTCCCTCTTCCTACCCCACACCCCGCCCTATTTTGAAACCCATGTTCTCCCTTCGCAATAAGACCGCCCTCGTCACCGGAGCAGGCTCTGGAATCGGCGCGGCCATCGCCGAAACCTTCGCCCACGCGGGCGCCTGGGTCTTTGTCACCGACCGCGACGCCGCCGCAGGTACCGCCACCGCCGAACGGATCGCAGCCTCCGGGGAACGGGCGACCTTCCTCCCGCTCGACGTGCTGGACACCGCCCGTTGCGACGACGTCGCGCGCTCCATCGCGGAGGCGGCCGGCCACCTCGACATTCTGGTGAACAACGCCGGTATCGGGCACGTCGGCACCATGGAAAACACCACGGGCGAGGACATGGACCGGGTGTACGCGGTCAACGTCCGGGGCGTGTTCAATGTGACGAAGGCGTTCTTTCCCTCGATGCTCGCCCGCAAGCACGGGGTGATCGTCAACATCGCGTCCATCGGCGGCCTTTTCGCGGTGCGCGACCGGCTCGCCTACACCGTAAGCAAACACGCGGTGGTCGGACTGACCCGCGCCATGGCCATCGACCACGCGCGGGACGGGATCCGCGTGAACGCGATCTGCCCGGGACGGGTCGAGACGCCCTTTGTCAGCGCACGCCTCAGGGAATACCCGGATCCGCAGAAGGCCTACGAAGAAATGAGCAGCACCCAGCCCATGGGCCGGATGGGCAAGCCCGAGGAAATCGCGGCGGCCGCCCTGTACCTGGCCAGCGACGAGGCCAGCTTCCACACCGGCACCACCCTCACTCCCGACGGCGGCTGGAGCGCCCAGTAGTCCGGCACGCCAGAAACCCACGCCCTTCTTTTACCCCACAAAGCACTCATGAAACTCATCCGCTTCGGCCAACCCGGCCACGAACAACCCGGTCTGCTCCTGCCCGACGGCCGCCGTATCGACGCCTCCGCGTTCGGCTCCGACTACGACGAAGCCTTTTTCGGCGGCGACGGTCTCGCCCGGCTTGGCGCCTGGGCCGCCACGCACGCGGCGTCCGCTCCCACGGTGGATCCCTCGGTGCGCCTCGGCCCCTGCCTTGTGCGCCCCAGCAAGATCGTCTGCGTCGGCCTCAACTACGCCGACCACGCCAAGGAATCCGGTATGGAGCCGCCGCGTGAACCCATTCTCTTTTTCAAAAGCACCTCCGCCCTTGTCGGACCGGACGACGATCTGCTCATCCCGCGCGGTTCCCACAAGACCGACTGGGAGGTGGAACTGGCCGTCATCATCGGCAAAAAAGCCAGCTACGTATCGGAGGCCGACGCCATGCAGCACGTCGCCGGCTACGCCCTGCACAACGACTACAGCGAACGCGCCTGGCAGCTCGAACGGGGCGGCCAATGGGTCAAGGGCAAGAGCTGTGACACCTTCGCCCCCATCGGGCCCTTCCTCGCCACGCAGGACGAGATCCCCGATCCTCACCACCTCAAACTGTGGCTGACGGTCAACGGCAAGACCTTCCAGAACAGCACCACCGCGCAGATGATTTTCGGGGTGCCGCAGCTGGTGAGCTACATCAGCCAGTTCATGACGCTCCTGCCCGGCGACGTCATCAGCACCGGGACGCCTCCCGGGGTGGGCCTGGGCATCAAGCCGGAACCGGTGTTCCTCAAGGAAGGCGACGTGGTAGAACTGGGCATCGAAGGCCTGGGCTCCTCCCGCCAGCACGCGCGCAACGCGCCCTAGACTCCTCAACCAACCCCTTCAGCCCACCCCGCTCTCCGCTTCTTCAAACATGTCTACTCCTCTCTCCATCGCATTCATCGGCACCGGCGTCATGGGACGCAGCATGGCCGGCCATCTGCTGCGCGCCGGCCACTCGGTGCACGTCTACAACCGCACCCGACAGAAGGCCGACGCCCTCGTGGAAGCCGGCGCCCACTGGCACGATTCCGCCGGAGCCGCCGCGGCAGCCGCCGACGTGGTCATCTCGATGCTGGGCTTCCCCAAGGACGTCGAGGAAAACTACCTCGGCGCCAGCGGGATCGTCGAATCCGCCAAACCGGGCGCGCTGCTCATCGACATGACCACGTCCAGCCCGCTGCTGGCAAAGCGCATCGCCGAGGCGGCCGCGAAACGCTCCCTCTCCTCACTGGACGCCCCTGTCTCCGGCGGCGACATCGGCGCACGCGAAGCCCGGCTGGTGATCATGGTCGGGGGGGAGTCCGCCGCCTTTGAGCGGGCCAAGCCGCTCTTCGAGTTGATGGGCAAAAACATCGCGCTGCATGGCGCCGCCGGCTCGGGCCAGTACTGCAAGATGGCCAACCAAATAGCGGTGGCCGTCGGCATGGTGGCCTGGTGCGAGGCGCTGGCCTACGCGCAAAAGGCCGGGCTCGACCCCTCCGCCGTCCACCAGAGCATCAGCGGCGGAGCGGCAGGCAGCTGGGCGCTCACGACTCTGGCGCCGCGCGCGCTTTCGGGCGATTTTGCACCGGGCTTCTACGTAAAGCACATCATCAAGGACATGGGCATCGCGCTGGAAAGCGCCGCCGAAATGCATCTGGACCTGCCCGGACTGGCCAACGCCAAGCAGCTCTACGATCAGGTCGCCGCGCGCGGCTGGGAAGACAACGGCACCCAGGCCCTCTTCAAACTCTTCCTCTCCTAGTGAGCGCCCAGCCCCTCTTCCGCAACCGGGTCCTCGCCGGCGACTGGCTGGCCGGAACATTCATCAACCTCGGCTCACCGCTCACCGCGGAGATTGCTGCGCGCGCCGGCTTCGACTGGCTCATGCTCGACCAGGAACACGGCCCCGGCTCCGAGGAAACCCTCCTCCAGCAGTTGCACGCGGTTTCCGCCTCGGGCGCGGCGCCCATCGTCCGGATCGCCAACAACGAGCCGGCCCGCTTCAAGCGCGTGCTCGACCTGGGCGCGGGCGGCGTGATGGTTCCCTACGTGAACAACGAAGAGGAAGCGCGGGCGGCCGTGGCTTCCGTGCGCTACCCCCCACACGGTCACCGCGGCGTATCCAAGTTCAACCGGGCAGCCGGCTTCGGCCAGGATTTCGACGAGTACTACGCCCACTGCCACGAGCGCCTCGTGACCATGGCGCAGATCGAGACCCCTGAGTCCCTCGCGCACCTCGACGCCATAGCGGCGGTCGACGGCGTGGACGTGCTCTTCATCGGCCCGCTCGACCTCACCACCAACATGGGAATCCAAGGCCAGTTTGAGCACCCACGCTTTCTCGAAGCCCGCCGCGCAGTAGCCGCAGCCGCCCGCAAGGCAGGCAAGGCCGCCGGCATCCTCGCCACCGCCCCGGCCCAGATCCCGGTGCTGCGCGAAGAAGGTTTCTCCGTGCTGGCATTCGGTTCCGACGGAGCTGCCGTCGTCGCCGGTCTGCGCCAATCCCTCGCCGTCATGCGCCCTGCCTGAGCGGGCACGTCCCAATCCCAAAAAAAACGTCTCCGCAACCCGCAGCCTTTCCTCTCATCTTGCTTATGCGCATCACAGAAATGCACATCACCCCGATCGCCCTCGGCGATCCGCCCCTGCTCAACGCGGCCGGCCTGCACGCCCCGTACGCCCTGCGCACGGTGGTAGAACTGGTCACCGACAACGGGCTGACTGGCCTCGCAGAGGTCCCCGGAAGCGTTGCTGTGGATGCGCTTCTGGAGCAGTCCCGCGCCGTTGTACTGGGATCGGACCCGCTCAACTGGCATGCGCTGAAGGCGAAACTCGGGCAGCATTTCAAGCCCGAAGACTCCCTCGCGCGCGGTCAGGCGCCCTGGGACCAGCGCAAGGTGGTGCAACTCTTCAGCGCCATGGATGTCGCCTGCCTCGACATCGCGGGCAAGGCCTTTGGTGTCCCGGTGGCCACGCTGCTAGGGGGGATCGTCCGCGAACGGGTCCCCTACTCCGCCTATCTTTTCTACAAGTACGAGGGCGCTGGCGGAGAACTCGCCTTCGGCACGGATCCCAATGCCACCGGATGGACAGCCGCCCGCCAGGCCGCCGCACTGGATCCCGAAGGCATCGTCGCCCAGGCACAGGCCATGGTCCGCGAATTCGGGTTTCAATCCATCAAACTCAAGGGCGGTGTCTTTGAGCCCGCCCAGGAGGTTGCGGCACTGAAGGCGCTCCGCTCCGCCTTCGGCCCGGATGTCCCCATCCGGCACGATCCCAACGCGCTTTGGAGTGTGGAAACCTCCATCAAGTGGGGCCGGGAACTGGAGGGCGTCCTGGAATACTTCGAGGACCCCGCCCGCGGCCAGGAAGGGATGTCCGCCGTACGCAAGGAGGTCAAACTCCCGCTGGCCACCAACATGTGCACCACCTCCTTTGCAGAACTGCCCGGAAGCGTGCGCCACGGTTCGGAGGACATCATCCTCACCGACCACCATTACTGGGGCGGCCTGCGCGCCTCCATGGAGCTGGCCGCCTTCTGCCGCACCTTCGACAAGGGCGTTTCGATGCATTCCAACAATCACGCCGGCATTTCCCTCGCCGCCATGACCCATCTGGGCGCCGCCATGCCCAACCTCACCTACGCCCTCGACACCCACTACCCCTGGCAGTGGGAGGAAATCATCGTCGGCGGCCGGATGCCCATCGAGGACGGCTGCGTCGCCCTGCCCAAAGGCCCCGGACTGGGAGTGGAACTCGACCGCCCCGCCCTGGAGCGCGCCCACCAGAACTACCTTCGTTGCGGCCTCAAGGAACGCGACGACGAACCCGAAATGCAGAAAAAGGTGCCCGGTTGGAAATTCCAGGCCACCCGCTGGTAAACTGCGGCCGGCCCGCTTAAAGCGCCTCGTTCACTTCCGCGCGGAGCAAATCCTCCAAGGTTTCGCGCCGGGAGATGAGCGAGGTGCTGCCGTCAGCCTCCAGCCACACCTGCGGCGCACGGCCAATGGAATTGTAGTTGGAGCTCATCGCATAGCCGTAGGCGCCCGCATCGTGCAGCACCAGCAGGTCGCCCGCCACCGGTTGCGGCAGGTCCCGCGGCACCAGAAGCTCGGCGTCGTCCCGCGTAAAAACGTCCCCGCTTTCACACAGGGGCCCCGCCACGACAATCGGCCCAACAGGACGTTCCCCTCCGTCCTGTGCGACCACCTCGATCCGGTGGTAGCTCCCGTACATCGCGGGCCGCACCAAATCGACAAATCCCGCGTCGACCATCGCAAAAGTCGCCCCCTGCCCCTTCTCATTCGTCGAGGTGGTCTTCACATCGGCCACACGCGCCACCAAAACACACCCCGAAGCCACAAAATAGCGGCCCGGTTCGATCTCCACCCGGATCGGACGGCCCGCCGCCTGGCAAAGCGTCTCGCGGCAGCGTGCAAACAGCTCCCGCAAGGGGGGCAAAGGAATCTGGGCGTCTGCCTGCTTGTAATTGTGCGGAATCCCTCCACCCAGGCTGACCGCCTGTAAATGCGGAAACTGCGGCAACAACGCAGCAAACTCGCCGGCTAGGCGCTCCAAATTCTCGCAAAGTTCTTCAAAGCGCGGCCCGCTCCCGATGTGCGCATGCAGCATCACCACCCGCAACCCCGCCGCCTCGGCCTTCGCCGCCACCGCCCCCAGTTGCTCCAGCCAGATGCCGTGCTTGGAGCTGGGTCCGCCCGTGTCGCACGAGTTGACGTGCCCGTGCCCGAACCCAGGGTTGACCCGGATCGAGACATCCCCTCTGTACCCCGCCGCCGCCAGGTCCGCCAACATGCCGGCTGACCCCACATTCGGCAAAATCCCCTGCTCCAGCACCACGGAAAGGCCGTTATCCCGGAAAACGTCGCTCGTGTAGAGAATGACCGGGGGCTCCTGGCCGCCCGGATGCCCTGCATGCATTGCACGCAACACCTCGTTTCCGGACACCGCGTCAATCCAGATCCCCGCCTTTTGCATCTCCTGCAGCACCCGGGTCGCCGGGCAGCTTTTCATCGCAAACCGGGCCTGCACTCCGTCCGCCGTCACCTCCCGGATCTCGGAAATCCTCTCACGGATGGTGGGTGCGGAATACAGCCAGAACGGGGTGCCTACCTTTTCGGCAAGGCTTCGGAGCAGATCGCTTTCAATGTGCATGGGTTTAAGGGGTGAGAAATCAAGCTGGGCGACTAGGGCGTGTTTAGGGGCAATCAAACCCAAGTTCGGGCAAGAAATTTCACAGGCTCTCCTAGAGAAAGCCCCTAAACCTGTTGTTCAGGAGTCTATCCGCAGATGTCACAGATTGAACAGATGAGAAGAAACCATACAGGGTATCTGGCGACACCTTTTCCTTCATCTGTGGCATCTTTTTCATCTGCGG
>CANJYI010000091.1 GCA_947478975.1 Chthoniobacteraceae bacterium | reverse complement strand
TCCGCCAACAGCCAGGGCCCTGAGATTCAGGAAGCGCTCCGGCAGCGGGGGGTGCCGAGCGTGCTTTTTTCGGACCAGAGCGTTTTTGCCACACCGGATGCGCGCGAATTGTTGGCGTTGTTGCGTGCCGTCGAGTCTCCGGGCCACGCGAGAGTGGTGCGCCGTGCGCTGGTGACTCCCTTTTTGGGGCGCACCGCTGAAGACATCGTCGCACTCCAGAGCCATCCGGCAGAATGGGAGCGGCAGTGGAACGGGTTTCGGAGTTTACTCTCACTTTGGACGCGGCGCGGTTTTGTGCTCATGTTTAACGCGCTCCTTCAAAACTGGGGCATTCGCAACCGCTTGCTCGCACGCTCCAACGGGGAGCGGCGCCTGACCAACCTGCTGCACCTTGGGGAATTGCTGGCAACGGCAGCGCGCAACTGTCCGGTCCTACCGGGCCCGCTTCTGCGCTGGTTTGAGCAGCAGGTCGCTGGGGACACCGACGCCGATGTGGAGGACTCCTCCAAAATGCGGCTCGAAAGCGATGAGCACGCAGTGCAGGTGCTGACCATGCACGCTAGCAAGGGCCTCGAGTGGGAGGTGGTCTACTGTCCCTTCACGTGGGCGAGCGGCACTTCGAAGCAGTACAAGCGCTCGAAGGCGGTGCTCCCACCCGAGGCGCGCGGGCAGCGTCCCGCGCTGCGGGTCGACGCCCTCGGGAAAAGTCCGTCCGCGGCCGCCGTGCTGTCCCAGATATCCCCCCGCATCCACCGCGAAGCCGCGGCCGAGCAAACCCGGCTTCTCTATGTGGCGGCAACCCGCGCCAAGAGGCTCTGCCATCTTGCCTGGGGCGCCATCAAGGACGCCGAGAGTTCAGGCACGGCCTGGTTGTTTCACGGCCTGCCCGTCAGCCCTGAAAACTGGGAGCAGGCCGAAAGGCAACTCAAGCAGCTCCAGACCCCGGAATTGGTGGAGACCGCCGTTGGCGAGGCTCTGGAAGCGGGCCCCGCGCAAATCCATGTGCGCGACTGGCCGGAGGCCGCCCTCGCCTCCTGGACCCCACCCGTCACCGAGGCGCGGACTTTGAGCGCGCGCTCCTACACCCGGACGCTAGACATGGGCTGGGGAGTCCACAGTTTCAGCAGCCTGAGCGCCGGGGCCGAACATGCGGAGCGGGACAATGACAACGTGCCCGGGCCGGCCTGGATCGATGCGTCCGATGGCGAGTCCATCCACGCCTTTCCTGCGGGGGCCAATGCGGGCACTTGTCTGCATTCTATTTTTGAGAACATAGAGTTTACGGCGCCCTCGGAGATCGAGGCCGAGGTGGGGCGCCGCCTGCTGATTGCTGGGTTTGAGGCCGATCGCTGGACCGGGGTGGTTAGCGCGATGTTGCAGGCGGTTTTGCAGGCGCCTTTGAGCGAGGGGTTTTCGTTGGACCAGATTCCGGTTCAGCAGCGGAAGGTGGAGGCGGAGTTTCTGCTGCCGATGAGCGAGTTTTCCTTCCGCGAGCTGCAGGCAGCGCTGGGGGCGGCGGCGGCGGGGCGCCTGTACTTTGAGGCCAGACAGGGGTGGCTGAAGGGGTTTATGGATCTCGTGTTTGAACATGAGGGGCGCTTCTACATCGTCGATTGGAAGTCCAACCGGCTTGGCGCGCAGGCGGCTGCCTATGACACGGCCGGGATGCACGCAGCGATGGTGCAACACAGCTACCTTTTGCAGGCCAGTCTCTATGCGCTCGCCTTGCACCGGTACCTTTCCACCCGGATACCGGACTACTCCTACGAGGCCCATTTTGGAGGCGCCTTCTATGTCTTCGTGCGGGGCGTTAGCCCGGAATCACCGGGCACAGGCATTTACCACGCGCACCCCACCAAGGCCGAAATCCTCGCTTTGGAGGGCCTTTTTCAATCCGCCCCACATGCTTGCTAACACACGCCCGGCCGGCGAAAAGGCCGCACCGCCAGACCACAACGCACACGCCTACCGGGCGCTTGCCGACCTGCTTTGCAGGCTCGCTGGCTCGCCCTCCCCGCTTCTGCGCGAAGTGGTGCTCCGTCTGGGGGCCGCCCAGGCGGACGGGCACGTGTGTCTTCCGCAAAACCCCACGGCTGCCCAGTGCGCCGAACTTCGTGACCTACGGGTGGTCGGAGCGCCCGGGTCGGGGCGCCCCTTGGTCCTGGACTCGGCGGACCGGCTTTTCTTTGAACGGGACCACCGGCGTGAACAGGGGCTCGCCCTCGGGTTGCTGGCCCGGCTCGAGCCTTACGGCAAAGAGGCTTCCATTCCGCGCGAACTCCGGGACGCGGCGATCACCCGCTTTTTTGGAGACGATCCCTCGGGGCTCTTCCACAAGCTAGCCAACGGCGCGCTGCAAAGCCGTTTGTGCGTGGTCACCGGGGGGCCCGGAACCGGCAAGACGACCACCGTCGCCAAACTTCTCGGGCTGCTACTTTCCCTGCATCCAGAGCAGGCGCAACCCCTGCGTATCAGGCTGGCGGCACCCACGGGCAAGGCCGCCGCGCGTATGCAGGAATCCCTGCGCAACGCGGCCAGTCGTGTGGCCGATCTGCGCGATTTGCCGCAGCAGGTGCCCGAGGAGCCTTCCACCATCCATCGTTTGCTGGGCATCTCGGGCGACGGCAGGCCGCCGCGCTACCATGCCGGCAATCCACTGGCTGCGGACATTCTGGTGGTGGACGAGGTCTCGATGATTTCCCTGCCGTTGTTTGCGCAACTCTTGGATGCGTTGCTGCCTCACACCCGGCTGTTTTTGTTGGGGGACAAGGATCAGCTTCCCTCGGTGGAGGGCGGAGCGGTTCTCGCGGATATTCAGGCCGCCGCCCGTGAGAACAGCGCGCTGGGGGAGCGCTGCATTCATCTGAACGTGAGCCACCGGTTTCCCGCCGACAGCCCCATCGGAAGAATCAGCGCGGCGGTCAACAGCGAGACGAGCGATGCGGCCGCCGTACTCGAGCAACTCGCCGCGCTTGGGGAAGGGGCGCCCCGGGGCGCGGGCACACAACTGACGGCGCACCTCTTGCCGCAGGACGCAGCAGTCTGCGGTGCACAGCTCCAGGAACACGCGGCCCGCGGCTGGCTTCCCTTCTGGAACTTGCGGCAGTCCGGAACCCCCGAGGAGGCACTCGGTGCGCTGGAAAAGTTTCGGGTGTTATGCGCCTTGAGGGAGGGACCGTTTGGGGTGCGGACGCTCAACGGCCTTGTGGAGCGGAGACTACTGCCGAGCGCACAAAGGGCCGAGGCGCATTACCACGGGCGTCCCCTGTTGGTGACCAGCAACGACTATGAGCAGCGGCTTTTTAACGGAGACACGGGCGTGGTCTGGATGAAGGACGGCGTTCTGCAGGCGTTTTTTCCGGCGGCGGGCGGCGGGGTTCGCGGGCTTCCCCTGGGGCAGTTGCCGCCGCATGAGACCGCGTTTGTCATGACGGTGCACAAGAGCCAGGGGTCGGAGTTCGACGAAGTGCTGCTCGTCCTGCCTCAGGAACCGGTGCCCGTGCTCACAAGGGAACTGCTCTACACGGGTTTGACGCGTGCACGTAGGGGAGTGGAGTTTTGGTACAGTGCGGCCTCGCTGCGGGCGGCGGTTGAAAACCCGACGCGCCGGCAGGGCAGTCTGCGTTCGACGCTGGCGGGACGGGACGCGTGAGGTGGCACGCGGTTGTCCGAAGAGGACGCTACAGGGGCATTGACGGCGGCCGTTCCATCGGTTGGGGGCGGCTCGCTTTGGCGCTATGGATTGGGCTGCTCAAAACAGCGGGATACCTCAAAGTTTGTTTTACCGCTCGCGGAGGGGCTGCAGGTTTGGCACTGGTTTGGGGATGCCTCCCCGATCCTTTTTCCGTCCGCCGCTCGCCTTCCTTCCAATCCTTCTGTTCCTAGGGGCTCCGCTACAGGCGGGGGCTCAGTTGTTGTCCAGAGATATTGTTCAGACAGAGGTGGATAGGTGTGAGCGAAACATGAAGTCCGTGAGGGTGGAGATTGGAAACCGGTACGAGAAGCGGCTTCTCGAGCTGCGCGCTGGCTTCCAAAAGGTTGGCGATCTGGATGGGGCCCTGGCGGTCCGCTCGGAGGAACAGCGTGTCATCGCCGAGCCCGAGCGACCTCTGGAGTCCCGCCATCTGGTGGAAGAGCCCCGCAGTCTTAAGGAGCTTCAGGCGGAGCTGCTCGGAAAACAGTCGGAGATGATCGTCCAGATCGTATTGGAAGCGGTGCCCAAGCTGGTGGAGATGAAGAAAACGCTGACGGTCGCCGGAAAACTCGACGAAGCAGTGGAGGTGCGCACCGCCATTCAACGGTTGCAGGAATCCACCTCGCCGGCACAGCGCCTCTCGGCCGGTGCACAGGTGGGTGCTGAGGAAGTTTACCAAGCCTACCAGTCCTCCAAGGAGAGGGCGGACAAGATTTACCGCGGTGTGAAGGTTGTGCTCCGCGGCCGGGTGGCGGGGGTGCGGCCTGATCCGCGCGAGCCCGGGGCGCTGACCTTGGTGCTGTTCGGAGGAGTTGAAGGGGCGCTTGTGGATTGCGCGTTTCCCTCCGGGGAATACCGCGTGAGGGAAGAGCGGCAGGGCCAGGGCGTCATCTATGTGGTCGCCCATGGAAACAATGACACGGGCGCATTGCGCGTACAGCGGGGCGCTGTGGCCGAGTTTACAGGCCGGTGCGACGGTTTGGATGGCGGCCTGCGATTCTCAGGGTGTGGCCTGCCACGGCGTTGAGTCGGGGATTTTGGTCGTATATGGTCGGCTGATGTAGGGAGGGGAGGCGAGGGGACCCCATTGAAACCATGTTCTCCGCTTGCAAGAGTTGCCGCCCGAGCTTTCTTTGGAATAGAGTTATGGAGATGAAACGCAATTCAGGAATCGTTCTGACAGGAACAGCCCTTGGTGCAGCCCTTGTGATCACTCTGGGTGGCTGTGCCCAGCAGGACGATTCGTATATCCCGGCTAAGCGCGCGGGGTTCCGTCCGCAGTCCACCCCTTTGATGCAAGATGACTTTGGTGCAGTGGATCCTCTGGCTGTGCCCTCCGGGGCCCCAAGTCAGGATCCGTCCGCCGGCACCGGTTTTGTGGGCAGCGCTGCTCCCATTTCCGCATTGCCGGATCCTGCACCTCAGCCCGTTCCCCAGCCGGCCCCAGCTCCGCCGCAGGCCCCGCCCCCTCCTGCTCCGAGTCCAGCCAAGTCCTCCGCCCCGGAATACGCCAAGCGCGTCCCGGGAAAGCCCAACTGGATCAAAAGCCCTTATGACGGAACGATCCTCGACGCTACCGACCAGAGCGGGGTCCGTTTTCCCCCAGGCACGGAAGTCAAAGATCCCAAGGGACGCGTGATGTTGGTGCCCTGATTTTCTTGGGACTGTCTGGTTGTTCGCCGTTAGCCACTCCCTCCACCCTTTCTAGAAACTCCCCGGTCTAGCGGCTCCGCCGACAGACCGGGGTTCTCTTTTCATGAAAAGCGTTGCCATTCTTGGTCCCGGACTGCTGGGAGGCTCCATTGCGCTGGCACTGCGGGACGACCCCGAAATAAACGTCCGTTTGTGGGCGCGGCGGGTCGAGGCGCTCGAGGAGGCGCGCGCCCTTGCGGTCGCAGACCTGGTGACCGGCAGCGTGGAGGAGGCGGTGGAGGGGGCCGATACCGTTGTTTTGTGTGTCCCCGTGGGAGCGATGGAGGGGGTGCTCCGGCAGGCGCTGCCCAAGCTTTCCCCCTCGGCCCTCGTCACGGATGTGGGTAGCGTCAAGCAGTCCGTGTGCGACGTGCTGAGGCCCCTAGTCGCCGGTCGGGCCCTCTTTGTGGGAAGCCATCCGATGGCGGGTTCCGAAAAGGCGGGGCTTTCAGCCGCCCGCGCGGACCTGTTTGTGAACGCGGTTTGCATTCTGACTCCGGAGCCGGGCCACACCAATCCTGCCGCTTGCGAACGAGCCGAGGCTTTTTGGACGCGCCTAGGTTGCCGTGTGCGCTCCCTTTCCCCGCAAACGCATGACGAGGTGTGCGCACTCATCAGCCACCTGCCTCATCTCATCGCCGCAGCCTTGGTTCACAACGTGGCGGCGGCGCGCCCCGAGGCCTTCGGCTTCTGCGGGCCGGGGTTTCGGGACTCCACGCGGATCGCCTCCGGGCTGCCATCCATGTGGACCGAAATCCTGAGTTCCAACCGTGGTGCGGTTGCTGGTAGCCTCCGCAGTCTGATTGCGATTTTAGAGCCGCTTGCGGCGCATCTGGAAGGAGGCGGTCCGGACGCGGAGGCCGCGATCCACGGGTTTTTAGCCTCAGCCAAGGAGCGCCGGGATGGACTCTCCTCCCAGACAACTTTTTAACTACATGGATTGGAACATTCAACGGGCGGAAGCCCTTCACTGCGAATTGGAAGTGCCCGGAGACAAGAGCATCTCCCACCGCTCCGTCATTCTGGCCTCCCTTTCTTCCGGTTCCTGCGTCGTCCGGGGGTTTCTTCCCGGCGAGGACTGCCTTTCGACGATGGAGGCGTTTCGTGCCTTGGGGGTTCAGATCGAGCGCCCCAACCCGACAACGCTGATCATTCACGGCACGGGTGGGCGGTTTCACGCGCCGGAGCGGGACATCGACTGCGGCAATTCCGGCACCACGATGCGCCTGCTTTCGGGGATTCTCTCGGCCCAGCCCTTCACCAGCCGGCTCTTCGGGGACGCCTCTCTCTCAAACCGGCCCATGCGGCGCGTCATTGACCCGCTCGGCCAGATGGGTGCGCACATCACTGCGGAGGGCGCCCAAGGGCGGCCGCCCCTGCGCATTGACGGCGGTCCCCTTCACGCCATCGACTATGTTTCACCGGTTGCCAGCGCCCAGGTTAAAAGCGCCGTCCTGCTTGCCGGCCTGTTCGCGGAGGGAACCACTTCCGTCACCGAATCTCACCTGAGCCGCGATCACACCGAGCGCATGCTCGAGTACTTCGGCGTCGCCTTGAAGCGCGACGGACTCAGGGTCAGCGTCAACGGAGGGGAGCGCCCTCAGCCGCGGGATTTTCGCGTGCCCGGGGATGTGTCGAGCGCTGCGTTTTGGTTGGTGGCGGCGGCCGCGAGTCCCGGAGCGCATTTGCGGGTGAACAAGGTGGGGCTGAATCCGAGTCGGACCGGGATTTTGGGCGTGCTGGCGCGAATGGGGGCCCGGGTGCGCGAGTTTGAGGAGAGCAATTTTGGAGAGCCCTTCGGGTCCATTGACGTGGTCGGCACCCAGCTCAAGGCAACCCGGATTGAGGGGAAGGAAATCCCGAATGTGATCGACGAGATTCCGATTCTTGCGGTCGCGGCGGCCTTGGCGGAGGGCACGACGGTCATCTCGGACGCCGCGGAGTTGCGCGTGAAGGAAACGGATCGGCTGGCCGCGGTGGCCTCGCACTTGAAGGCGATGGGGGTTGCCGTGGTGGAGAAACCTGACGGGTTGGAAATCACCGGTGGGGGACTGCGCGGCGCGACGCTGGAGAGCTTCGGGGACCACCGGATCGCCATGGCGTTTGCCATTGCGGGCCTTTTTGCCGAAGGGCAGACCACCATCACGGGAACCGATTGCGTGAACACCTCCTATCCCGGGTTCTACGATTTGCTGCGCCGGGTGATGGCTCAAAAGGCCGGGAGCGAGCCGTTTCAGTGGCGGCTTGAGGCCGCCGCCGAGCCTACGGAGGCGCAGTCATGAGCATGGAGAAATTTCGCGTCATTGCGGTCGACGGACCGGCGGCTTCGGGCAAGAGCAGCGTCTCCCGTGCGCTCGCGCAAAAGCTGGGCTACGTGTATGTCAACACGGGAGCCATGTACCGCGCGGTTACCTGGCTTGCCCTTCAGAGAGGAGTGGATCTTTCCGACGCTGCCGCCGTGGAGCGACTGCTTGGAGACAGTCAGTTGGACGCAGGCATAGAGGAGGGCCAGTCGTGTTTCCGCGTGGATGGAGTGGATCCTGCGGAGGCTTTGGTGAGTCCCGAGGTCAACTCGGGGGTCTCGAAAATCGCGACCCTCTCCTGCGTACGCACCCGCCTGGTGGAAATGCAGCGGCAGTACGGTTTGCGGTGCCATTCGGTCATGGAGGGGCGTGACATCGGCTCGGTCGTGTTTCCCGAGACGCCTGCCAAGTTCTATATCGACGCCTCCGTCGAGGTGCGCGCTGCCCGGCGGCTGGGACAGGGGCTCAACGATCCGGTGGCCTTGCGCGACGCGATGGATTCCGCGCGCAAAAGTTCCCCGCTGACGGTGCCGGCCGGAGCCTGGGTGATTGACAGTTCCGACATGAACGTTGCCGAGGTGGTCACCGAGATGCTGCGTTTGTTGCAGCCCCTGGGGATCCTTCCATTGGCGGAGTAGCCAAGTTTACGCACCCTTTTGAAATGGGCCTCGTTTACCAGACTGCCTACTACCTGACCCGGGCGTTGGCCCATTGCTGTTTCGACTACCGGGTGATCAACAGGGAGGCGATCCCTTCGAGCGGGGGGCTGATTCTGGCGATGAATCACCAGAGCTTTTTGGATCCGCCCCTTGCGGGGATTGCCTGTGACCGAGAGGTTTATTTTCTGGCACGTAAATCCCTGATGGAAATTCCCGTGCTCGGGGGACTTCTGTTGGACCTCAACGTCATTCCCTACGACCAGGATGGAGGCGACATGAGCGCGCTCAAGTCGGTCATCCGCGTGGTCAAAGGAGGCGATGCCGCGGTCGTTTTTCCGGAAGGAACGCGCAGCCGCGATGCGCGGTTGTTGCCCGCCCAGTCCGGGCTGGGGCTGGTGGTGGCGAAGACGCTGGCGCCGGTGGTTCCGATGCGCATTTTTGGGGCGCACGAGGCCTTCCCCCGTGACAACTCGAAGATTCGTCTGGTCCCCGTGACGCTTGTCGTCGGCGAGGTCCTGCATTTCACCCCGGCTGATTTCAAGGGTGATACGAAGGCAGCCTACAAGCGGGTGAGCGAGACTGTGATGGAGAGCATTGCCGCGCTCCAGTGTCCGCCCCGTCGCACGGCATTGGATTAGAGTGTCTCTGCGGCGGAAAACAGGAATGAGGAAGGCGGGCGTTCGGACTGGCCCGGTCTTGGG
>CANJYI010000090.1 GCA_947478975.1 Chthoniobacteraceae bacterium | reverse complement strand
GTCTGCAGCGCGACCTCGAAAAGGGGCGCCGCCTCGGCCCACTGGCCCAGATGCAGGTGGCAACGCAGAAGAGTCAGCTGCACCCGTTCCCTAAGGCGTACTATTTCGGGCCGGTCTCCGTAATCCCGATGCAGTGCCTTGCCGTACCCGACGGCTGACTCCCAGGCGCCGGTGGCAAGCGCCTGCGACAAATGGTGCACGAGCTCCTCCACGGTCATCGCGGGGACTGCCGGATCCTGGGCGGCCTTTGGAGCCGCCTTCGCCGCGACCGCGCGAACCGGCACACACGGGAGCGCAGATCCGAACAGCACCACTGCGGTATACCACGCGAGAACCAGAACGCGCCGGGGATGAATGTGCTTGGTCATGGCAGCGGTCTGGGTGCAACGCGCGCGGGGGCCGCTAGAAATTGACGGAACCGGTTGACCTTGTCCGGAAGTGTGAGTGTGCCCTGGGGTAGGGGGGTGACGGTATAGGTCCGCAGCTGTCCGCCCTGTTGCAACACGAGCGGATATTTTGTTTCAGGATGGATCGCTGCTGCGAGAATTCCATCGCACAAAGGCAGCGCGCCAATCGGTCCTTTCTTTCCACTGCGCAGAGCCTTGAGCGCTTCGGGTGAGTTGTCTGCAAGGGGGAATAAAAAGACAGCAGCCTGCACTCCTAGAACCGGGAACGTGCCGCGGAAATGCTCCTTGCGGATCCAATGGAACTCTCCAAAAGAGTGGTGATCTGTGGGATCGGAAACACCGCTGAGTTTGGCGTGCTGCGGCCGTAGCCACACTGCGTCTTTTCCCTCCATTGATTGGATTTGAATCGGTCCGAGACTCCAAGTCTCCCAGCGTTTGCCGTCCTCCATGAGCACCTCCTGCAGCATGTCCTTCCCGTGGCGGGTGACCGTTACCCTGAGCGGTCTGTATTTGGTATCGATGGCGGGGTCCGACTTGGTTGCGGGAATTTCGTTTTGGAAGGTGATCTCCCAGCGGCTGTGGGCGGGTGGCTTGCGCCAGTGCGGCGAGGGGTCGGTAGGCGCGGACTCTCCCTCCACAGGAAGCGGCTCCGCGGGCAAGGACGCCATGAGAAAAGCCACGAAACAGAAAAGTGCTCCTATGGCGTGCAGGATGAACGAGAACTGCGTGATCCGGCCGTGATATAAAATTCCCCTCAGCATTGCGCCCTCCGGTGAGTCGAGAGCGGCGCCGCAGTTGCATGGTTTCGCAGCGGGGGAGGGGGCCGTCTTCTATTGGGAGAAACGGGGCAGGTGCGGGGTGTGGACGCCTGGCAAAAAACCGAGGGCGGGAAACACAACTGGGACCGCCCTCAAAAGAATATCTGTGAAAATCTGAGTCATCTGCGGACAACTCCCCGTCCCATGGGAAGTCTACGGCCTGTCCTGGTTCGCCCTAAACACGGTTGGACTGCAGCCATAGGTGCGGCGGAACAGTCTGTTGAAAAACGAAACCTGCGTAAAGCCAGATGCCAGAGCGATATCCAGCACGGAACGCGTGCTTTCGCGCAGCTCCCGGCAGGCGCCCTCCAGTCGGAGCCCGTTGAGAAACTCGCTGAAGCTCCTCCCCGAGTGTTGTTTGAACTGGCGCGCAAAACTTGAGCGGCTCAGCCCCGTGAGCGCGAGCAACTCCTCCAGGCGCACCGTTTCCCGGTGGTTCGCCACAAGGTGGCGCACCGCCGCCGCAATCGCCCTCTGGTGGCCCTCGCCGGCCGGAAGCGAAAAGGCGCGCTCAGACAGCGGCTGGCATTCGCCTTTCCCGGCCTCCGCAATCCGGTGGAGCAGCCCAAGCAGTAGCGCGAGCCGGCCCGCGCCCTTGCTGCGCTGCAATCCCTGGAGCATTCCGCCCGCCTCCGCAGCCGCCTTGCCCGTGATGTGCAGCCCACGCTTGGCCCGCTCAAAAATTGGAAGCACCGAAAGTGTCTCCGGAAACGTCCACAGCGCATGGCTTTCCGGAAAATGCCATTGTGCCGAAAGCCCGCTAGACGGGCCTCGGCAGTGCCAGTAGTGGGGCAGCTTTTCTCCAAGTAACACCAGGTCACCGCTCTCAAACGCCCCGATGTGGTCCCCCACAAAACGGGTGCCCGAGCCGCGCGTAAAAAGCGTCAGCTCCATCTCCACGTGAAAATGCCAGCGCTCGCCCTCACCGCTCAGAGGCTGGGTCCGCTCGGGCGCCAGCACACATTCGACCTCGCGCAGCGAGCGCGCCCAGCGGAGGAGCCGGAAGGAGTGTCCCTCGGAGAGGCGGATGGTTTCTCGGGCGGGTTGCATGCGCACTTTCATAGCCAAAACCGGCGCGTCTTCCAAGTAATGGTGGGATGATAGTCTCATTTGCTGGCATTCGAGGCGTAGCGCTCCAATTCAAACGTCACTAGATTTGGTCCATGAGTTCACACACCCAGTACCGTTTCTCCTTCGGCCCATGGAACATCAGCGAGGGCGGCGACCCCTTCGGCGGCGAAGTGCGCCCCGTTTTTCCCCATGAGGAAAAGTTCGCGCTCTACCGCCCCTTGGGTTTTGAGGGCGTGCAGTTTCACGACGACGACGTCGTGCCCGGAATCGACGGCCTAACCGCCGCGCAGATCCAGCAGAAGGCCGCCGAGGTCAAGCGGATGTTGGACAACCAGGGGCTCACTCCCGAGTTCGTCGCGCCCCGCCTCTGGTTTGCCGAGCAGACCACCGACGGCGCCTACACCGCCAACTGCGCCTCCGACCGGGATTACGCGTGGGAACGCACCCGCAAGTGCGTCGACATCGCCCGCGCCATCGGCAGCAAGGCGATCGTGCTGTGGCTGGCCCGCGAGGGAACCTACATCCGCGAAGCCAAGGACGCGCGCCTCGCCTACGATCGGATCCTTTCAACGATCAACGCCGTGCTGGAGTACGACAAGGAGATCGAAATCTGGATCGAGCCCAAGCCCAACGAGCCCACCGACCAGGCCTATGTGCCCACCATCGGCCATGCGATCGCCCTTTCCTACGCATCTAAGGATCATTCACGGGTCCATGGTCTTATTGAGAGCGCGCACGCACTCCTCGCCGGTTTGGATCCGAGCGACGAGATGGCCTTCGCTCTCGCGCATCACAAGCTTGCGAGTGTCCATCTCAACGACCAGAACGGCTTGAAATACGACCAGGACAAAAACTTCGGCGGGGCGAACCTCCGGGGCGCCTTCAACCAGGTGCGCGTCCTTGAGGAAGCCGGTTACGGCAGCCGCGGTGAATTCATCGGGCTTGATGTGAAGGCCATCCGCACCCAGCGCGGTTGTCCCGTAACGGACCATCTGCGCAACAGCCGGGAGCTGTTCCTTCACCTCGTCGACAAGGTCCGCGCGCTCGACCACTCCTTGATCGCCCAGTGCCGCGACTCGCGCGACTACGAGGCGCTCGAACTCTACATCCTTAAGCACCTGCTCGGAGTCCGTTGACCTCTGATGGAACCAGAAGTGATCCGCAGATGACGCAGACATCCGCAGATATTCTTTAGGGGTTCCTTTCATCTGTTAAATCTGTGGAATCTGCGGATGTAGTTCTCAATTAGGTTTTTATCATGCACGAAGTACGCATTGGAATCATCGGTGGCGGCCTCATGGGCCGTGAAATCGCGGCCGGCTTTGCCCGGTGGTGCGCCCTGACCGACGTCACCGTCCGTCCGGTGCTCACGGCCGTGGCCGACCTTAATCCGGCAGCGCTGAGCTGGTTTGAAGCCATCCCGAGCTGTACGCTCCGGACGACCGACTATCACGAGCTCATCAACCATCCCAATGTCGACGTGGTGTACGCGGCAGTACCCCACAACCTGCACGAACAGGTGTACTGCGACACGCTTGCGGCTGGGAAGGATCTCCTTGCCGAAAAGCCGTTTGGCCTCGATCTGGCAGCGGCCCGGAACATCCTCGAGGCGGTTCGCCGTAGCGGCCGTTTTGTGCGGTGCAGCTCGGAGATGCCGTTTTTTCCCGGGGCGCAACGGGCGGTCGAGTACGCCAGGTCCGGTGCGCTGGGGCGGGTGCTGGAGGTGGTGTCCGGCTTCCATCACAGCAGTGATTTGGATCCCCACAAGGCGGCCAACTGGAAACGGCTCAGCGCGGTGTGCGGAGCAGGGGGCGTCCTCAACGATTTGGGGATGCACGCCTGCCACGTGCCCCTGCGGTTGGGGTGGAGGCCCGAGCGGCTGTTTGCCCAGCTGCAAAAGGGCTATCCCCGTCGGCCCGACGGGCGTGGCGGCCAGGCCGAGTGCGACACCTGGGACAATGCGCTGCTGCACTGCTGGACGCAGATCGGCGGCGAGGCGGTACCCCTGCGCATGGAGATGAAGCGGCTGGCCCCCGGCGCGACCAACACCTGGTTTTTGGAGGTTCTCGGCACCGACGGCGGTGTGCGTTTCAGCACGGCGGAACCAAAGACGCTCTGGCAGTTTGAGCGAGGGAAGGAGCAGTGGTGGAAGCGGACTGAGCTGGGCTTTGGCACACCGTTCAAGGTGGTCACGGGCGGGATTTTTGAGCCCGGCTTTCCCGATGTGATCCAGCAGATGTGGGCGGCCTTCCTGATGGAGCGCGCCGGCCAACTGGAAGGACGCTTCGGGTGCGCGACCCCCGAGGAGGCTGTGGCCAGCCACGAGATATTCGCGGCAGCGCTGCAAAGCCACTCCACCGGCAGCGTGGTGGCCGTGGGCGTGTAGGGCTTCGCGGTTGCGGCAGGATCTTGGTGCAGAGTAGAGCCCTTAACTTAAGCGCTGTACGGCATTTGGCATGGCTCCTTGCTGCTTTCAGTGGGTGAGAAGTTCTGGAAAGCGAGCCATGCCAATTCGGTAAACGGCAGGAGGCCCAAACGGCTGTCGATCTGGAGGCCGCCGTGCTCCACTCCATCGTCTCTCCTAACTGAAGCCCCAGGACCGGCTCTTTAGCCAACTGTCCGCAGATTTCTCAGATGAAGCAGCTGAGTGGAAACCATAGAAACATCTGTGGAAATCTGAGCAATCTGTGGATGACTGCCCGATCCCGCGGCGTCTGCAAATGCAGAGCTGACTACCTTGCAAGTGCCTCGGCCACAAAATCAAACAGGGCTGTGGTGGAGGGGTCGCCAGGTAGCCCAATATTGCTGTTGATACGGCCGTGATTCGTTTCGCGGGCGCCAAATACCTTCACGGAAACGTCGGCTCCCTTGAGTGCCGCTTCAAACCGCCGCGCCTGGATCGAGTTGTCAGGGTGGTCCGCCACATGGAGGATCAAAAAGGGCGGAATTCCCTTACCCTTGGTGACATGAGTGACTGCTGAATACTCGCGATGCCTGGCTGGGTCGTTGCCAAACTTCTGGCGGTGTCCATTGGTTGGCAGGGGCATTCCATGGACACGCAGGCGGGTCTCGGCCGTCTCGATCATGGCTGGGACGTCGTAGGTGTCACCATCCACGGGTACACAGCCCTTGAGCGCAGAAAAAGGGATCCCTTCCGCGTTTAAGTAGCGGTGGTCGGTGCACATCAGCGCCGCGAGTTGCGCGCCCGAGGAGTGTCCCATCACCAAGAGGCGATTCGGGTCTCCTCCATGCTTTGCGATGTTTGCGTACACCCAGGCGAGCGATTTTGCGACGTCCTGAAAGATTGTGTTGATCTCGACTGAAGGAAGCAACCGGTGGGCTGTGGAGACAAATACAAAACCCCTGTCCACAAATGCCTGAGGCTTAGCTTGTACGCTTGTCTTGTCGCCGCCTTGCCACCCACCTCCATGAATCCAGAAGACGACAGGTAGGTTTTTCGCGCCAGCGGGGGCGTAGACATCCAGCTTCTGTCGGTCTGCGTTGCCGTAGGCAATGTCGGCGGATGAAGGTTTGAGGACGGGAGTTTCTGCGGCAGGCGAAGCAGCGCAAAAGAGACAGAGCAAAGTCAGGGGGAATATCAGGAACTGTTTCATACGGACTGAGTACCTAACACGAGCCCGTACCCCGAATCACACAAAAGTTTCGCACCGCCAACCGGTCCCTCCAGGAGCAAGGGAAGCCGGCATTTTAGAAAAAAGCAGCTTGGGCAGGATTCTGGTGCCGTACCACGGCATCGCCATGGCGCGCTCTTAACCCGGGATCCAGGCTGTGTATGGACGATCTGGAACGCCCTACAAGGGCGGACTCTTTTTGGGGGACGGTTGTCCCACGGCGTTGCCGTGGGCGGGCGAGTGAAATGCACCTTCGGTGCGCCGGAAAGGGACGCATTGTGCGAATGGTTCGTTCCAACCATATGGCGCGCTCCCACCCGGACGCGCCCCAACGGGGCATGCCATTGAGATAACCGGTTACCCGAAAATACAAAACTTCAGCCGAATCCGGGCTGCCTACGGGCTGGCTGTGCGTAGGCCCTTGTTTTTTTCCCAAATGTAGTCACCCACCTGCTGACCCAACCGGACGCCGTCCTCGCAGGAAAAGCGAAAGTGAATCCCGCCATACACCCGGCTCAGGCTGCATTCCCTGACGCAATCGTCGACCCGCTCAAACTTGCGGACCTCTTCCGGCAGCGTGTCGCTGCCGACCTCAAAAGCGATTTCTCCAGTGCCAAAAAACGCGCTCAAAATCCTGCCCGCGGCCCCACTGAAGGCGCTGTGGCCGCTCACATATTCGGGATGGTTGGGGGTGTTGAGCAGAGGTTCCCAGCCGGGGTCGGCAGTGGTTTCCGTGTTCTGGGCTGTATCGGCCATACGGATCGCCGTGATGGGCCTCCAAGCGTCATATGTGTATTTGGCATCCCAGCAGGCGACGGCTGAATCGGCCATGGCCGTGTTGAGCAGGTGCAGCAGCAGTGCGGTGTCCCTCAGGGAAAGGCGCCTAGCTTCCGCGATGGTGCGGGCGATCCTGTTCCAATGGCCCACCGGAGTTTCTGTGTAGGAAAAGTCCGACCAGAACCTGGCTCCCGCCGCTTGTGCCTCTGTACGCAAGGAGCTCGTTTTACCACCCCAGTCGCGGACTTCTTTCCAGTCGGCCGCGTAGGCTGCGCTGGAGAGGGGCGGGGGACCGCCGGGCCTGAATGCAGCTGCGTGCGGAATCTGTAGGGTCTTGAGCTTCGCCCAGTGGGGCAGTTCCGCCGTCCGGAAAAAGGGCGGCGTCCGGAACCAGGAACCGGGGGTGCCCCGCGCCGTGTAAGTGGTGTGCGAGGAGGAACCGTCCGCGGCGACGGCTAGAAGTGTTTTGCTGACGCACGCGTCGGCAAGTGCGCGGTCGGCCTCTCCAATCCGCTCCGGATAAACTTCGTCCAAGAGCTTTTCAAAAGCGAGAGTGTGCCCGGGAAGGAGCTTGCTGCTGATGTTGCAGGCTATCAAGTGGCACACCTTCTCGCTCGGGGCGGCTCCCTTGGCGTTTGCCTCCCAGAGGGCCGCGTGCAGCAGTGCGAGGTTTCGGGCCATGATGGGTGGGGCCAGGGTATCGCGCCGCATCTCGCCGGTGAACGCGGCGTTCCAGCGCAGCACGGGATCTGTGGGGACTGCCTGAACGCAAGCGGTCCGAGACCCAGTGGTGGTACTGGGACGTGACTTCCGCTGTCTATGCGGGCGATGTGAGCCGTGCCAAAGAAGTGCTGCCGGAGGGACAGCGTCTGTTCCGGACGGTGACCGTGCGCGAATGGGAGTTTTCCAAGAGCGGCGGCCGGCTGGCGCTCGCGCCGGGGAAACTGTTCTACGTGTACGAATCCGGGCTCACCGGCTTGAGCCTCGAGGATCCGCTCAACCCCAAACTGGAAGGGGATGTTTACAAGCCGGAATCCGGCTTTCAGCTGGGCTGGCGTCATCTGCTCTTTGACGGTTCCGTGGATGCCTCCAACAAGATGACCTTCCTCGTTGCATTGGGCGCCAGTGGCCGGGGGAACCGAGACGAGGATGGGGATGTGGCAGTTTTTCAGTACGGGCGCGCGAAAGACTTTGGCTTGTCGCTGGATGGACTCGGTGACAGTACCCCCATCGTTCAGTTCGTGACGCAGTTCGACAGCCGCGCCGAGAATCCGAGACAGGTGAACCTGGCTTCCGGCCGGGTCTATTGCATGGCTCTTGCCGGTGGGATTGTGTACGCCGCCGACAAGGAACAGGGACTCAAGGTCGTCAACTACAGGAAGTACGACAGCGAAAGGAAGGCGCCGTCCCTCGCGCTCCGTGTCAACTCGCCTTCGCCGGCTACTCTTGCAGTGCCCAAGGTTCAAGCGGGCG
Organism: Chthoniobacteraceae bacterium; assembly: GCA_947478975.1. Classification (GTDB taxonomy): domain Bacteria; phylum Verrucomicrobiota; class Verrucomicrobiia; order Chthoniobacterales; family Chthoniobacteraceae; genus Chth-196. The sequence continues at coordinate 871 of CANJYI010000090.1, read as the reverse complement.
GCCTGCTTGCCCTGACCGCGTTGCCGGTCGACGATGTGGGAGTGGCCTCCGTCGAGTGGTATGTGGACGGCGTGCGGGTTGCTGTCACCGGCGGCGCCCCTTGGGGTTACACCACGCGGCTGCCCGCGTTGTCCGGCGGCCTTGCCAAGCGAATCAAGGTCGAGGCACGTGTGTATGACACCGGTGGCAACATGACTGCCTCAGAAAGCCAGATTGAGGTGGTGGAAGATCCCTTCCCACCTGCGGTGCTGAGCGTCACGCCTGCCGCTTTGCGTAAGGAAGTTTCCAGTGTCAGCGTCACATTTAACCCAAGTTCCGCAGTTGAAAAGAACGCTTCCTTGATTTTCAATACTTTGTGTAAAAACCTAAGCGTTTTTCTCCACTACATTTTGTACCGTTTTGGAGCGGCTTGGCAGACGGAGTCCCAAGTGCGACAGCAACACAGCGACGTCTTCATCCGGTTTCGCCACCGTCCGTAGGCGCACCTTTACCTCCACATCCCCGCGCCGCACGGGCACCACCACGTCCATCGATTTGATCGTTCCAAAGGCGTTGATCAGCTTGCGCGCGTTACTCCCAAGCCCTTTGCCAAGCATCCACATCTCCAACGACCGCCACAGCGCCAAGCTTAAAAAGCACACCAACAGGTGCGCCTCCACTCGGTCGGTTTTTCGGTGATAAACAGGCCGCAGTCCGATGTCGCTTTTCGCCGTCCGGAACGCGGCCTCCGCCTGGGTGAGCTGCATGTACCAACGCCACAGTTTTGCCGGATCTGTTTCCGTACAGTTCGTTCGCAGTAAATACGCTCCCTTGGACAGGTCGCTTTTGGCTCCCTTTTCCACGGGGCAGCTTAACTGCAGCCCCGTGGCCC
>CANJYI010000089.1 GCA_947478975.1 Chthoniobacteraceae bacterium | reverse complement strand
TGGCGGCCCTTGGGGCGCCGTTGCAGATTGTTTCGGAACCGGTTTCCGTCAGCGCAAACGCCGGCGGCGTGGTCCTGCTGGGAGTCGGCGTGACGGCCGGCAAACGGAGCTACTTCTGGTTCAGGGAAGGAACGGACGGGCAGACCGTTTTGGTGGGCACGGGGGGAACGGGTTATCTGCGGCTAGATCCGCTCCGGGCCTCGGACGCGGGCAAGTATTTTGCGGTGATCACCGACACAGCGGGGAATTCCGTAACGAGCCAATCGGCGCGGGTAACCGTCTTGTCAGCAGCGGACTAAGCCGCACGCAATGCAGAAACCAGAATCCAAACACACGCACCATGACACCAACCCTCCAAACCAACACGTCTGCAAACCTGGCGGCCCTCAACCTGGCCAAGGCCAACTCGGTACATGGCAAAAGCATGGCAAAACTCTCCAGCGGCTCCCGGCTGGTTGAGACTAGCGACGATTCAGCGGGCGTGGCGGTTTACATCAGGACGGGCGCGGCAATCCGGAGGCAGGCGGCAACGGAGACGAACATCACCAACGCCTTGTCGTTGATGCAGACCCAGGCGGCGTCGCTCAATGCCATCAGCAAGAACCTGACCCGGATGTCGGAACTGACTGTGCTGATGCAGGACGTGACCAAGTCGACGGATGATCTGGACAATTACATGGCGGAGATGGACCAGCTGCGGCAGGAGATGGGGCAGCATTTCGAGGACAAGTTCAACGGAATCGACTTGGTTTATTACCAGGGAACCGCCTCACCTCTGACGGTCTATTTGGATGAGAGCGGCACGCAGACCATGACTTTGGCGCGGTCTGATTTCACAGCCAACTCCGGCTGGGGCACCTTGGTGGGAACGACGAAACCGTACGCTGGCACGCCGGGTGTGACTGACACGCCAGCCAACGTGATTGATGAAACGCTGTGGGGCAGTTCGTCCTTTCAAGTTTTGATGCAGGATCTGGGGACGATGATGGCGGTGAACGGGGCGTCGCAGGCAAGACTGGAGCTCTCGCTCGCGGCGGTGCGCAGCCAGAAGGTTGACTTCGAGCAGGCGGCGAGCCGGATCGCAGACACGGACGTGGCCGCCGAAACAGCAACGCTGGCGCGCAGCAACATTTTGCTACAGTCGGGGGCCTCAATGGTTTCCCAGGCCAACGCCTCGGCGAACACCCTGCTCAAGCTGATCCAAGGATAGCCCCCAAAATCGCTGACATCTTCGGCTGCCTGCCGGTTCAACCGAGCTTTTGGATCGACCGGAACGCCGCCGAAGATGCCGTCTTCGGTCCTGCCGGAAGGATGAAGTCCTTTTGTGAGAGGTGCGTTGTCGCCCTACCTTGGCCGCAGGGAGACTTCTCCGGCGGAAAAGCTTTGAAGTGTCCCGTCATCCATCCGGAGTTGTAGGAGACCCTCGGGATCCAAGGCCTCTGCGGTGCCTTCTACCGACGTGGTGCCCGTGTGCAGGGTCAGGCGTCTGCCTAGGACGCTGCTGCGGCGCTGAACCTCACTCAGTGGAGCGGAAAAATCATCCAGCAGACAGGGAAGTAGCGCTCCCAGGTGCCCGAGAAGACACGCCGCGACGGCGCCCCTCTCCTGGGCGTGGCCCGCAAGAAGCCGCAGCGAGGTGGCCGTCGTGTCGAGCGGAGCCGGGAAGTCGGGTTGGTTTACGTTCATCCCGATGCCTAGGACGACAAAGTTGCCCCGCACAGGGTCGCTTCCCGTCTCGGCAAGGATCCCTGCTAGTTTTTTGCCGGAGGCGACAACATCGTTGGGCCATTTAATCTGGACGCAGTCCCCGGGAAGGAATTCCGCCGCGCAGCGAGCCACGGCCAGAGCCGCCAGGGTGGTCAGCCGCGGCCAGAACCGCTGGTCCGCTGTGGGGCGCAGCAGCAGGGAGAGACTGAGGCCTTCCCCCGCGTCAGACTCCCATTTGCGCGCAAACCGGCCCCGGCCGGCCGTCTGGTGTTCTGCAAAGATGGCCAGAGGGCCGGGGAGGCCGAGTTGTCCCTGCTCAATGGCGACAGTGTTGGTGGAGCCGGTGCTTTCAAGCGTCCAAATCTCGCCCAGCCACTCAGTGCCGGGCCGGGCAAGTAAATCATCCGAAACCAGCTTTTCGGGCAGCGACTGGAGAATGTAGCCCCGCAGAGGATGCAGCGGGATGTCGACGCCGGATTCCCGCAACCGCGCAACCGCATCTTGAAGCTCATGCCGGGGGACATCGAGAAGGCTGGCAAGGGCGCCCGGTTGGTGAGTTTGCTCCCGCAACAGGCAGAGAATGGAGGATCCAAGGCTCACGTTCAACTTGATGAGGGGCGTCGCCCTGCCCCGTTGTCGATTAGAGCTGTGGAAGGATCTTAAGTTCCTTCCACTTGAGAACCTCCACGCGTTTGGTCTCGATCCTTCGGGCCTTCATTGCGAGCAAGCCCCTTTCAATCCCGGGCATGTGCGCAGCTCCCCAAGGGATCGCCACGTGCTCATACTGGGGAAGGGCCAGTTTGAGCCCCTCCAGGACCTTGTTGTTCCGGGTTTCAAGAATGTCGTTCCAAAGCGCCATGGTGTCGCCTGTCTCCAGCGCTTCCAGGGCGGCCAAAACTCCTTCTGTTTCACCGGCCTGAATGTTTTTGAGGACCCGCGCCAGAGCGTTCAGAACGCTGAGTGTGGCCGGCGAAAAATTACTCACATCGGCATCGCACCTGAGGACCGCGTGGTTTTTGTGCTGCACGGTCAAGTCGGGCTGCGCCGTCAGGCCGACGGATTCCGCCGCGCCTGAATAGTCGAGGGCGGCTTTCATCAGCCCCTTTTGATCCGTGACCCCCTCGGGAAGAATGACCGAACTCTTCTCCGGAAGCCCGTCCATCAGGGTTTCGTAAAAGGCGGGCGAGGCGATGTGAATGGTCGGTAGAAGGTAGATTTTCCGTCCGTTCTGCTCGTAGATCCGCGCCTCGGTGAAGATGCCGACGGGTGTGACCTCCAGAAACCCAGAGGAATACTCCCGGACCAGAATCTGGGCTGAGAGAAGCAGGTAGGCAAAGAGCGCCGGGACCACCAAAAACAGCTTCGTTGCCAGAGTCAGACCGGTGCGCACCCAGGAGAACTCGGCAAAACAGGTGGCCTCCCGGGGAAAGAGAAAGGACGCGCCGCCGGAGCGTCTGCGGAGCACCAGAAGGGTGGCGGATCCGGCGAGCGTCTGGGCCAACGCCCCCCAGAGCTCCAAAGTGGGCCAAGAACAATACGCTGGCAGGGGAAGGAAGTAGAACGCCTTCCAGAAGGTCAGAAAAAGCGCCGGCAAAAGAATCTGCCAGCTCGTCCGGCGATAACTGCAGACGATCAATGTGACGAGAACCGCCAAGAGCACCGAACAGAAGCCGGCTACGGCGTTCACCGTCCCCAGCACCGTGCCGGCCAAGCCGGTGCTCAGCAGCCTGTGGAGCGGCGTGAGCAGTCCCTCCGCTGTGAATGCGATCAGGTAGCCGTTGAAAATCCGCCCAAGCCAGACGGCCTTGCCCGGTTGAGCGGAGTCTGCGGGGGCGGTTGGCGCGAGATCAGGCATAGGGCTTGACGGTAGAAGAGGGGACCGCCTGCAGCGTCGGCCCCTTATTTGGGCGGGTGATTGAACTGAAGGTAGGTGTACCCCTTGAGCGCCTTTTCGTAGCTGGCGAGCAGGCGCATAGCCTCGTTTGGCTTGAGGCGGTCGCTTTTGATGGATGCGTCCACCTGGATCTTCATCTGGCGCATGAGCTCGGTTTGGTCCCACTGGACGACCTTGAGAACGTCCTCAATGGTGGAGCCTTCGAGCGTTTCTTCGATGTACCAGCCGCTGTCCTCGTCCTCGTCCAGAAAGACGTGGGCTTCATTGACCCGGCCGAAAAGGTTGTGCAGGTCGCCCATGATGTCCTGGTAGGCGCCCATGAGAAAGAAGCCGATCAGGTAGGGTTCCCCCGGCGTGAGCTGGTGCAGGGGCAGGGTGTCCTTGACGTCGTGCAGGTCGATGAACTTGGACATCTTGCCGTCCGAATCGCAGGTGATGTCCACGAGGGTGGCGTTTCTGTCCGGGAAGCACTCCAACCGGTCAATGGGCATGACGGGGAACAGCTGGCCGAGCGCCCAGTGGTCCAGAAGGGACTGGAACACCGAAAAGTTGCAGACGTACTGGTCGCCGAGGCTGATCTCGAGCTCGCGCACCTCGTCCGGGACGTATTTGGCCCCCTTGGTGAAGGTGACGACCTGCTGGGCAATCTGCCAGTAGGCCTGCTCGATCTTTGCCTTGCTCTCCAATTCGAGCAGACCCAGTTCAAACATCGCCTGACTCTGTTCCTTGATTTGCTGGGCGTCGTGAAGCGTTTCGGCCCAGTTGAGCCCGGTGATGGTCTTTTGCAGCTCGAGAATGTCGGAGACCTGCTTGGGATCGTTCGGAGTGGGAACCGCCTTGACCCGCGCCTTGTCTTTTTCAATCGAGCCAAAGGCCTCGACCACAAGCACTGAGTGGTGCGCCACGATGGCCCGCCCGCTTTCTGAAATGAGCACGGGATGCTCCACCTTTTCCGAATCGCACACGTCCATCACGTTCCAGACGATGTCCCGGGCGTATTCTGCCAGACTGTAGTTCATCGAACTCTCGAACGCGGTCCGGGAGCCGTCGTAGTCCACGCCGAGTCCGCCGCCCACGTCCAGATAGCCCATCGTGTGGCCCATCTTTGCGAGTTTCGCGTAGAAACGTGCCGCCTCGCGCGCCGCCCGCTTAATGGTCCCGATGTCGGGCACCTGGGAGCCTACGTGGAAATGGACCAGGCGCAGGCAGTGTGCGAGCCCTTTTTCCTTGAGTGTATTGGAGGCCGCCACGAGATCCGAGGTGCTCAGGCCGAACTTGGCGTTCTCGCCTCCGCTGGTTGCCCATTTGCCCGCCCCCTTGGCGGAAAGTCGTACCCGCATGCCGATCATCGGTTCCACGCCCATCTCCTGGGACACTTGAATGATCTGGAAAAGCTCCTCCAGCTTTTCCACCACCATGATGACCTTCTTGCCGAGCTTGCTCCCCAGAAGCGCGTTCTGAATGAACAGGGCATCCTTGTACCCGTTGCAGATAATCAGGCTTTCGGGATCCTTGTGGATGGCCAGCGCAGCCAGAAGCTCGGGCTTGGAGCCCGCCTCGATTCCAAAGTGGAACGGCTTGCCCGCATCCATGATCTCCTCAACCACCTCCCGCAGCTGGTTGACCTTGATCGGAAATACTCCTCTGTAAAGCGAGCGATAGCCCATCTCGGTGATCGCCTCCGCAAAGCTCAGGTTGATCCGTTCCACCCTGTGGCGGAGCAAATCCTGAAACCGCAAAACCATCGGAAAGTTGAGGCCCCTTTGTTTAGCCTCTTCCACCAGTTCCGTGAGGTCGATAGGCGTGTTTGGATTCAGCGTCGGGTGGACGGAAATGTGCCCTTTCGGATTGATCGTAAAGTAGCCAGAGCCCCACCTGTCTATGTTGTAGAGCGAAATGGCGGAGTTGATATCCCAGGGTGTGTTCATCAGCGGGGTGTTCAAAGAATGGGGGCGGGAGTCTATGGGACCCCAGCGGGTTTGCAACGCGCGGTGCGCCTTTGCGCGGTATTTTTACACAGGGTGCGGGCTAGCCCTCGTTGCGCACGGCGGCGAGGACGCTTTCACGGGAGGTCCCTAACAGTTCAAAAAGGCGCACGATGGTGTCCTCGATCAGATTGTTGGGGCAACTTGCCCCCGCGGTCACCCCGACCACAACCGGCGAGGGCGGCAGCCACCCCTCACGGGTCACCTCGTTTTTTAGATGGAGGTCGTAGTGGGTGATTTTTTCGCGCGACTCCAGCCGCTCCGCGTTCCGGATAAAGTAGGTGGGCAGTTTTTCCTGACCCATCTCTGCGAGGTGCGAAGTGTTGGAGGAGTTGTACCCCCCCACCACCAGAAGCAGATTCATGGGGCTCACCAGCATGTCCCGCAGGGCGTCCTGCCTTTCCTGCGTGGCGCCGCAGATGGTGTCGAAATAGCGGAAGTTCCCGCTGGGTGCCGCCCCACCGTCCCGCTTCTGGATCGCTGCGGCGATGCGGCGTTGGACCTCCTCGGTTTCACCGCGGAGCATTGTGGTCTGATTTGCTACACCCACTCTGTGCAGGTGCAAATCAGGGTCGAAACCCTCGCTGTGCGCACCCTCAAAACGTTCCAGGAAGGCTCCTTTGTCGCCGCCCTGCTCAATGTAACGGCACACCAAGTCTGTTTCCTCCAGTGTCAATACGACCAAATAGTGGCCCTTCCCATCCGAGGTCGCGCGGGATGCGGTGGCCTTGGTCTCCTCGTGGGAGGCTTTGCCGTGAATGATGGAGGTCATTTCCTCGACTGCGTACTGTCGGACCCGCTTCCACACACTCATCACGTCCCCGCAGGTGGTGTCGACGATCTGGCAGCCCCGCTCCTTGACCCGGTTGAGCGTCTGGACGTCGGTGCCGAACGCCGGGACGATCACCACATCCTCCGGGTGGAGTGAATCCATGGGGATTTCGTGGCCCTTGGAGAGGAGGTTTATAATCCCAAGCTCCCCGATCTGCCGGTTGACCTCGGGGTTGTGAATGATCTCCCCAAGGATGAAAAGGCGTCTTTCGGCGAACACCTTCCGGGCCGCGTAAGCCAGATCAATCGCCCTCTCCACCCCGTAACAAAAGCCGAACTGCTTTGCCAACCGGACCGTCACGCTCCCCACGGTCACCTCGCCGCCCCGTTTGCGCAACCCTTCGACAATGTCGCTGCGGTAGTGCTGCTCCACCTGGGCTTGCACGGCTGCCATTACGTCAGGGGTGCGGAGGTTTACTCTGGGGGCAGGGGGTTTAGGGGTGTCAGACATGGGAGCGGAAGAGAGGGCGGCAAAAGGAGACCAAGCGAGGGCGAACAGGGGAGCGGTTGTGAAGGAAAGTGCGCGGACTTACTGGGGAACGAGGAGGGGGCCAGCCGGCTTTTCAAAGGCCCGGTCGGAAATCATCAGCTCCGAGGCGGGATCCGGATCCTTGTAGTCGGTGGGCCTGGCAACCAAGGCTGAAAACTTGGCGTCCTCGGGTTGGTCGTCGGCGATGCTCACCGGCGTGCCCTCCCTCACCAATGCGTAAAACTTCGGAGCAACGCTCTTGTGCAGGCGGAGACATCCATGCGTGCGCGGAATCGGATGGACATAGCCGGAGTGGAAGCCGTACGCCGGCGAAAACTCGCACCAGTAAGCCATCGGGTATCCCACAAAGCGCCCCGGCTTGGGGTTGCGCGCCTCCCCGGGCTCGATCTCGGAGCCCCGGACAAAGTAGCCGTAGGAGTTGGAGCGCTTGTGTTCGATTTTCTGAGTGATTTTGAAAGTCCCACGCGGAGTCGGCTTTTCGGGTAACCCGACACAAGTGGCCGCGGCCATCAGAAGCCGGTCGCCCTCCATCACATAAACCGCCTGCTGGCGAAGGGAGACCTTCACCCGCACCGACTCCGGCGAGGTGGGTTGCAGCGCCTTGACGCTGTAGTGCGACTCTTGGGGGCGGGGTGCCACGCAGCCGCCGAGTAGGAACAGAGGAGCGGCTGACAGGAGAGAAATGCGGAGCTTGGAGTTCATGGTGTTCAATCTGCGTCGTGCAGGAGTTGTTCAATGTCAAACTTGCTTAGTGCGGAAGGGGCGTGTCCGCCACGGGTTCGGGAGCGTCCTCCCCCCTCATTGATTCATACGCCGGATGGGCGCCGGAATAAAACGGATACGGACGAGCGGCAACCGCAGGCCGGAACTTGAAGTGCTTATAGGCCCAAAGCCACAGGTCCGGACGCTCCACGATATTCCTCTCAAATACTTCCCAAGTCTGCTGAGCAAGGGCCCGGTCGCTCAGTGCCTCGGTCTCGATCGCGGGCTGGGCCACCACGCGCCAGCGCCCTCCTGGGAGAGGAAACGTAAGTGCGGGAACCAGCAGGGCGCGCCCGCGCTTGGCGAGAACCGCGTGCATCCGGGTGGCGCAAACCTCCAAGGCCACCCCATCCCGCTCAAAGGCTTGGATCACAACCGCCGCGCCACAGGGCTCCAGATTCAAATCTCCCAAAAGCGCGGCCGTCTCGCCACGCAAAACAGCGCGAAGCAGTTTCAGCATGGATTTGTCCTGGGCCACGATGGTGTGCTCGCCCCGGCCCCGCAGGCTGCAAAAAAGTTCGGTGAGGGCCTTGTTCTTGAAATCCTCCGCCACAATGTTTGCCCTGCCGCCGACCATCGAAAACGCAATGGACGCCCACTCCCAGTTCCCCTGGTGAGCGCAAACAAAAACAATCCCTCTTCCCTCTGTCTTTGCCCTCTCGATCGCGGCCTCAAACCCCACCGGCTCGATAAACTCGTGGGCATTTGCCGCGGTGATTCGCGAAGACCAAAACAAGCCCAACATCGTGCCCGCAAAGTTTTGGTAGGACATGCGCACCGCCAGGCGCTGTTGTTCCTCGGTAAGACGGTGTCCCAGCGCGAGCGCGATGTTTGCAAGGGCAACCGGCCTGCCTCGAAAATCAAACCAGTATCCCAATGTCCCCAGTATTTGCCCCAACGCGATGCAGCCTTGCCTGGAAAGCAGGGGGATCGCACCAGCAAGCAACCTGCACCCAAAAACCTCCCACTGGTACCTGTACTCTTTCCAAGATTTGCTCACGTTAGCTTCTGATGCCGCAAACCCACCCAGTCTGTAAACCTTCAACCCTCTCTACCCACATGGAATCCTCCCCCTTGCTCTCAATAGTGGAACGGCTGATGCGGCAGCCGACAGCTCCCTTTCACGAACATGCGGTCCGAGCGGAGGTGCTCACCATCCTCGCAGGGTTTCCAAATGTCCGGGCCGAACTAGACAGCTTTGGGAATGTCATCGCGCACTACAAGTTGGGGGACGCTACTGTTTCCTCCGTCCTTGTAGCGCACATGGACCATCCAGCCTACGTAGGAGAAACCTTCCTTGGGGGAGTGCCTCAGAGCTATCTGGAAACGGGGCACCCCGTCCGCTCCTTCGGGCCATTCGGCATGTGGGACCTGCCGCCGTTTGAACTCCG
>CANJYI010000088.1 GCA_947478975.1 Chthoniobacteraceae bacterium | reverse complement strand
CGGGTAGACGTCCTCGACTGGCGGCTTCGGAAACAGGGCTTCGTAGCCGCGGGCATTCAGTGCGGAGAGGATGGCTTGGTCGGATGCAGGGTCCAGGCCGAGCGAGTCCGCAGAATCAAGCAGGGGGCCACCCGCCTGAAGGGGGGATGGATGCGGGCGCGCGCCGGAGAGGTCGAGCCGGCCTTCCTGTCCGAAAAAGGGAAGGCCCGGTTCAACGAAGGCGGCCGGAGGAGCGGGCACACTGGCGCCAGTGGATTGTGCAAGCACAAGCGGCGCAACAAGTAAAGTTAGTGAGGTTTTCTTCAAGGAGTTAGGGTTTAAGCGTGGGCGTCTGTGGCAATTCCGGAGAGACCTCCGGCAGACCGATTTGGTCGGGACTCGGGGCGGTCAGGAGGGCGGCACGGCGCCTGCGGCTGAGGTCAAAGGGCGCCTCTGCTCCAGTGCCCACCGCGTCGGGCGTCTCTTGTGTGAGGCTTGCCGCGCCTGGAATCTCCGCACTGGAAAGACGCATCAGACCCCGCTTGTGCTCCTGGCTGTCCGGGCTTTCATCCAAAAGCCCAAGACGGGGCGGAATGCCGCTGGCGACGCGAAGGCTTTTGCCGGGACCGACGAAAATCACGGAACGATCCTGGGTGCGGACCTTGACCTGCCCCGCCAGCACAGTCAGCAGCGCGCCTTGGGAAGGCGTGGAAGTGATGGCGAAGACGGCGCTCCGTGCATCCACCTGGAGCTGGGGACAGGAAAGTGAAAGAGGCCGTTCCCCTATTTCCGCCAGCAGGGTTCCCTCCCGCAGGTTGAAAACCGAATCGGAGGCTCTGACCGGTCCCCCGGCGGGCCCGGGCTTCAAAAAAGTGTGCACCTGCTGTGCATCAAGGGGGCGGGACATGGCCGCCAGTTCGGTGTCGCAACGGCCCATGAACTCCAGCCGGATACCGCCCCCGAAAAGAAGAAGGCGCCCGCCCTCTCCGGTGACGGCACGCCAGGGAGCAACCGCGCCCTGCCCCGCAGCCAGGGGCTCGCGTTCCCGTTCGGAGACCCAGCGTTGCGCCCCACTGGCCTCTGCCACTCTAAAGGAGCTGGCCTCCACCCCGTGCCCGCACAGAACTGCACATGCTCCCACCAGTCCACGTACCCGCCGTCCATTGAGCTTCATGCCCTGATTCAACACCCTTTTGAAAGGGGTGTGAATCAGCGCAGGCCTGAGTCTGGCTGGGAGAATGACGCGCCATCCCGGACGCTCCGGCGGGGGAGCGTCAGGCTGGGAAGCCTACTCCGCGACAGGGGGGCGGACCAAGGCGACCGTCGGGGGCTCCGCCTGCGCGACAGGGAGCGGCCCCGGGGAGCCGCCTGAGTGGAACCGCTTGATGTCACGCAACATCTGCGCGACATGCGCGTACTTTGCCGCGGGCTTCATCTTCTTGTAACTGGCCCAGGCGTCGCCCCAGCGGATCACCTCAATACGCTCCTGCCTCAAACCCCAGGCGTTCATTGAGCCGCGCGACGGCTTGTACAGGTCGATGGTGTTGCGTCCCGTCAGGGCCCAACCGTAGTCGTCCACCTGGTAAACTTCGCCCGTGCTGCAGATGCGGAACACGGTGCCCGCCGGCCAGCGAGCCCAGTCGGCGGCGGCGCTGTTGATGGAGCCGGAGCGGAGGGTGGTGCCCAGTGCGGACTTGCGGCCGTAGACGAGATGGTCGGATTCCGAGTGCGTGTAGGCGGTGGTGCGGACGCTTTGAAAACGGGTGCGTGCGATGGGCTTCTCGTACTTGGGAAGCTTGCGTGCGGGGGAGGAGGAGCAGGCGGCCAGCGCGAAGGCAAAGGCCAAAAGTAAAAGGGAGTGGAGGCGCATAAATAAAAAGGTGGGAGGAGGGGAGAGGCTCTGGACTCAGTGGAGGACGTCTAGAAGCTGCTGGGCGTGGTCGGCGGGTTTGACCTTGCGGAAAACCGCTTTGAGCACGCCATCGGGACCGATGACAAAAGTGGAGCGCTCCGTACCCATGTAGGTTTTGCCGTACATGCTTTTCTCCACCCAAACCCCGTAACTCTCCACCAGTTGGTGCGTGGTATCACTCAAAAGAGCAAAGGGGAGGGAATACTTATCGATAAACTTACGGTGACTCTTTTCCGGATCAGTGCTTACCCCGAATACGACTGCCTTATTGGAGAGTTCCGCCCAGATATCGCGTAAACCACAAGCTTGGGTGGTGCAACCGGGCGTGTCGTCCTTCGGATAAAAATAGAGAACGACATTCTTTCCTGCGAAATCAGAAAGGCTGACTGCGGTGCCGTCGCCGTAGGGACCGCCGACCGCTACGGCAGAAAAGGCGGGGGCGGCGGAGCCGGAAACAAGGTTGGACATCCTTTTCCCCTAGGAAAATTCTGGGGTTTTAGCAACTGGAATGCGCCCATTCGCCGTGCTACTATCAAAATAAGCAAATGTGTTGAATGTGGCAAAGGGGGCTTCTGGGATGAACAGGGATAAACAGCGGTAAACAAAAGAGAAAAAGGGGTCTCAAACTGCAGGGGAAGACGGCGGGATAAAACAGGGATATAGAACATTGAGAAATGCGGGTGCCGAGACTGTTGGATATGAGGATGGGAATAGACTGGGAGGGCGCGCGTGGCGCGGGGGAACTATGACGTTTGCGAACAAGATCACGGTGGCGAGGATCGGTTTGATTCCGGTTTTCGTGGGTTTTGCGATTTATTACAGCCAGGGGGTTACCGCGGGCCGTCCTGAGGAGTGGCTGCGGTGGGTGGCTCTTGGGGTGTTTGCGGTGGCGGCGGCCAGTGACGGGTTGGACGGGTACGTGGCGCGGCGGTACAATCAGCGCACCGAACTGGGGGCGGTCCTGGACCCGATTGCGGACAAGGGGTTGCTGTTGGCGGCGATTCTGACGCTGAGTTTTTCGAGCTGGCGGTACGCTTTGCCGGTGTGGTTTGGCGTTCTGGTGGTGGCGCGCGACCTGATTGTGATGACGGGCGCCGTGGTGCTGGTGCTGTTACAGCGAAAAGTCTCTGTGCGACCGACTTGGAGCGGAAAGGCCGCGACCGCCCTTCAGATGACGGCGCTTATCGCCGTGATGCTTCAGCCGGACGTATTGCTGGCGCCGGTGCGGTTCAACGGGCGGGCGCTGCAGTGGGTGTGGCTGGATCTTCCCGTCTTTCTGGCGGCCTTCTTCACCGCGGCCTCGGGGATCGGCTACTCCGCTCTGGCAATCACTCAGATCCACCTTGGGGGCCACGGCGACCCGCTGATGGCCCCGGTCCCCGGGCAGGAAAAGAAGGCGGAGTCAGTCAGGACGCGGCGGCGGGTGGCGGCGGTGGGTTTGCGGGGCCGGCCGGAGCAAGCGGGGCGGGGGACGCCGCCGGACGGCACCAAAGACGGGCCGAAATAGAAGGCGCACTGGAGGAGGGAGCCTGATAGAAGGGAAGGTTCATGCGAACCGTAGCGATTGTAGGCCGCCCGAATGTGGGCAAATCCGCCCTCTTTAACAGACTGGTGCAGGAAAGAATTTCGATTGTCCACGACCAGCCCGGGGTGACCCGGGACCGGATTGTGGCCGTTTGCCGGCGCGGCCGGCTGCCCTTCCAGGTGGTGGATACCGGGGGGATCGGCGAGGGGGCTGATGCGGATTTCACCGAACAGGTCGCCATGGAGGTCGACATCGCTTTGGAAACCTGCGACCTGACGCTCTTTGTGGTCGACGGCCAGAGCGGCCTCACCCCGGTGGACGCCGAGATCGCGCGGCGTCTGAGGCGTACCGCCAAGCCGGTGTTGCTGGTGGTCAACAAGATCGACCATCTCAACCACCAGACACTGCCTGCGGAGTTTGCCAGACTCGGGTTCAACCCGGTGTTGGCCGTCAGTGCGGAGCATGATCTGGGCACGCTGGAATTGGTGGACCGGGTCGACGCACTGTTGCCGGCGCCCGAGCCCGAGGAGCGGATCAAGCAAGGGGGCAAGCCCATGCGCATCGCCATCGTGGGCCGGCCGAACGTGGGCAAGTCCTCGTTGACCAACGCAATTTTGCAGGACCGCCGCACCTTGGTGTCGGCAGTTTCGGGGACGACCCGGGACGCGGTGGACATCCCCTACCAGCGCGGCGAACAGCAGTACATGCTCGTCGACACCGCCGGGATCCGTCCCAAGGCGAAGCGGTCGGAAGCGGTGGAAATTTTCTCGGTGATGCGATCGGAGGCCAGCATAGAGCGGGCCGACCTGTGCTGCCTGGTCATCGACGCCGAGCAGGGGGTGACCGGACAGGACAAGCGGATCGGCGGCTTGATTGTGGCGGCCAAAAAGCCGTGCGTCATCGTGCTCAACAAGGCCGATCTGATCGAAAACAAGACCGCCAACAAGGAGGGCCTTCGCGAGGTGCTGGACAACTTGAAGGAGGACCTGCGCTTTCTGGCGTACGCGCCCGTGGTGCTACTCTCGGCCAAGACCGGCGAGGACATGGACCGGCTCTTCAAGCGGGTCGAGAACGTCCGCGAAGCGGCGAGGCACCGGATTGGAACCGGCCCGCTCAACCGACTGCTGCTTACGGCCATGACGAATCATCCGCCCGCGCTCAAGTCGGGGCGCCGGTTCAAGGTGTTGTACGGCACCCAGCCCGAGCCTAAGGGGAACCGTCCCATCCCGATTCCGGAGCTGGTGCTGTTTTGCAACGACAAGGGCCTTTTGGAGGACTCCTACCGGCGCTTTTTGGAGGGCCGCATCCGCGGGGTGGAGCCGTGGGAAGGACTGCCGATCGACCTGCACCTGCGGGAACGCCCACCGCGCGGCGCGGCGCGCTCGCGCAAGGGTGGCTCCAAGGCGACTCCCGCAGGGAAAGCGCCCAAGCCGCTGGTGCGGCGCCGCAGCGACAAGGGTCGGGTGTAGGGTTTGTTTTTGAAAAAGCGCGGCGCCTCTCCGGGGCGGCCGCGCCTTTTTTTGAACAGCCTATCCGGACCGACCCAGCCGCAGGAAACGGGCGAAAGCCTCCGCCCACTCCTCCTGCCGCCGCGGGAGGTACTGCTTCAGCTCGAAGGAGCGGCGGACCGTGTCCCGCAGCGCCTGGAGGGATTCTAGATGCCCAAGGGCCACCGCCTGAAGGAGCACGTTCCCCACAGCCGTCGCCTCCACCGGTCCGGCGAGAACCTCCCGGCCCGTGGCGTCCGCAATACACTGGTTGAAGAACTCGCTGCGGCTGCCGCCGCCAACAATGTGCAGGCGCGTGATCTTGCGGCCCGTCACGGTTTCTATCTCGTCCAGCGTACGCCGGTACTGCAGGGCGAGGCTTTCGTAGACGCAGCGCACGGTCGCGCCCACCGTCTGCGGAGCTTCACCGCCCTGTTCGCGGCAGTAGTCGGCGATCTTCTCCGGCATCCCGCCCGGCTTTGAGAAACGGCCATCCCCCGGATGGATCAGCGCACCAAAGGAAGGGGCCTGTTCCGCCTCGCTCGAGAGCGCTGCGTAATCATACTCCCCGCCCCGTTCGGCCCAGCTGCGGCGCAGTTCCTGCAGAAGCCACAGGCCGACGATGTTCTTGAGAAAGCGCGTGGTGCCGCCGTACCCGGCCTCGTTGGTGAAGTTCAACTCGCACGCGGCGGCGTCCAGCCGGGGCGCGGGCAGCTCGACGCCCAGTAGCGACCAAGTGCCCGAGCTCAGGTAGGCCCAGTGCTCCCCCTCTTCCGCGGGCACCGCAGCCACGGCCGCCCCGGTGTCGTGGGAACAGGTCGCCACCACCTGCAAGGACGCCCCCGCGCCAAGCTCCCCGGCCAACTCCGCACGGAGCGGCCCGAGCACCGTTCCGGAAGGGACAATCTCCGGGAAGATGTGACGGGGAAAACCAAACAAGTTGATGAGCCAGTCCGACCAGTTGCGGGTGGCCGGATTGTAGAGCTGCGTGGTGCTTGCCAGGCTTTCCTCGGCACGCGCCACCCCGCTCAAAAGATAGTGCACAAAGTCGGCGATGTTCAGGAACTGGTCCGCCAGCAAGAGCAGCCGAGGGGAACGCCACTGCTCCGCCAGCAGCTGGTAGAGCATGTTGATGTGCATCATCTGGATGCCCGTCTCAGCAAAGATGCGCTTCGCTCCGGGCGCCTCCTGCGCCCGCTGAAAGTGCGCCTCGCTGCGCGGATCCCGGTAGTGGTGCGGCGCCGAAAGCAGCTCCTGCCCGCCCCCGGAAAGCACGTAGTCCAGGCCCCACGAATCCACGCTGACGCTTTCCACCGCGACCCCGCGCGCCAGCGCCTTGCGCAGGCCCACCCGGATGTCGTCCCAAAGCCGGAGCACGTCCCACCGCAGGGAATCGCCCAGCCGGACCGAGACCGTGGCAAACCGGTGGATCTCCTCGAGCTCGACCCTTCCATCCTCCAGACGCCCTAGCATCACCCGGCCGCTTTCGGCGCCCAAGTCGCAGGCCAGATAGTAGCGCGCACTCATAGTTTGAGGGCCTGCTGGCGGTAGTGTTCATCCCGGCGGCTCCCGATCCGCTCGATTTCAGCTTCGCTCATGAACACGGGACCGCCCAGCGCCGCTGCGCCCGCGAAAATCGAGGCGGCCTTGACCGCCATGTACATCGCGGCCTTGACCGCCTCTGGCGAGGAGCCCAGCGTGATGATCCCGTGGCTTTTGAGCAGAATGACCCGCGGCGGAGCGGCCTGCTCGTCGATGAACTTGAGGGTCTGCTCGCGGATGGTTTGGGCGAGCTTGAGCCCCGGATCCATGTACGGAACAAAGACCGAACGCGGCCCGCAGCAGACCACCTCGTCGGGAAAGATCCGCCCGGCGGCGAAGCGTTCGGCGAGGGGTGAGCAGAGGATCGCGTTGACCGCCACCGAATGGGTGTGGCCGACAAACTGGATGCCCGGCAGCGACAGCAGGTAGGCGTGGAAGAGCGCCTCTACCGAAGGCTTCCGCGCGTTGGGATCCACCCGGGAAGCCATCAGCGCCGCGTCGACCTCGTCGTCGGCGACGGCGGCCCGGTCCATCAGCTCGAGAATGCCGGCGGCCCGGCATTCCACTACCTGCGCCTCGCCGAGGGTTCCGAGGTTGCTGCCGCTCGCCTTCACCAGAAAGGTGTCGGCGCTGAGTTTTGCCGAGGTGTTGCCCTCGCCCAAAATCGCCAGGTGCCGGTGTTCGGCGCCCAGTTCGTGCGAGAGCGTCAGCAGTTTTTGGAGGGTTTGTGCTTTGTCGTTCATTCGATGTTTCCGCAAATAGCGACCTCCAGTCCGAGTTCCTGCATAGCCGCCGCCTTGGTGAAAAGGCCGCGCTTGGCGGCCGCCAGATCCGGGGCGTACACGACCTGGATGTGGTTGGACTGGTGGCGGGCCATCATCTGATCGCGGCTCACGCCCTTCAACACGGTGTGCATGATCGGCCACTGCGCCGTGGTCAGTTGCCAGCGCTCCCCGGTCTCGGCCTCCGGCAAGGAGACGACCTCCCCCAGACCCGTGTCAAACTTGAGCCGGCCCTCTGCGACGTACACCCGGCTCCACACAATCCAGCCCGGCTTGCTCACGCCCTTGAGGGTGCCGCCGCCCAGGCGGAAGTACATGGAAGGCTGCCGCTCGCTGCTCGCTCCGCCCCACCCGCCGACAAAGTGTTCTGGCGGGGCGGCCCCCGAAATAAGGAAGACCCACACGTACGCATCCAGCCCGGCGCCGGTGTACTGCCGGCCCCAGCGCAGGTCGTGCAGCGTGTTTTCCGGCGCGTAGCCGAGGCGGCGCCAGAGCTGGTAGGTCACCAGCCCGTCGAGCCCCGCGCATTCGTCGACCTCGTTGAAATGCGGCAGCGCCTCGCCGGGATAAAGCTCCTCGCGGGTCCCCTCCTGGTAGACGGGCGGCCGCGACACGTTGTTGAGCGTGCCCTCGGCCAAGTCCGAGGCGGGGGCCAGGTCCTTCAAACCCTGCTGGTACTGGATGCCGATGGTCGAGCAGCCGAAGTCCGCGGAGATCCGCACCGCGGCGATGTACATTTTGCACTGTTCGAGCACCTGCGCCTTGGTGAGCTGCTCCGCCTCGTCCGTGCCGAAGTCAAACTTCAGCCCGTGGCGGAGGTACCAGTCGAGCACCTCCTGGGCCTCGGCCTCCGTGACGGTGAGCATCCGCGCATAGAGGGCCGACTGGCTCAGGCGTTCCTTGAAGACACCGGTTTGGTGCAACAACTCGTCTGGGATGACTGCGTTGTACATTCCCATGCAGCCCTCGTCGAAGACGCCCATGATCGCCTTGCGCCGCTTGAGTTCGAGCGCGTACTCCCGGCCGAGCGCAGCCGCCTCCGCGGGAACCCCCACCTCCGAAAGTGGACGGGCGTGGGCGGTGTCGTGCACCAGCTCACCCGTCTCCAGCCACCGCCGCAGGCCGGTCAGGAAGAACGCGTCGTCAAAGTGTTCGCTCCAAAGTGTGCTGAACTTCACCCCGGCCTTCGTCAGCGACCCGTTAAGGTTGAGCATTCCCACCAGACCCGGCCACTGGCCGCTCCAGTTGGCCAGGGTGAGGATCGGTCCGCGGTGGGTGAGGAGTCCATGGAGAATGTGGTGGCTGTACTGCCAGACCGCCTCCGCCACCACCAAGGGCGCCTCGGCCGGGATCTGTTCAAACACCTGCATCCCGTACTTCTGGCTGTCGATGAAGCCGTGCCCCTTGGCCGGGTCGAACCCGTGGGCGCGTTTGACGCTCCAACCCTCCGCGGCGAGTGCGGCGGAGATTTGTTGTTCCATGGCGGCCTGCGCGGCCTCGCATTTCTGGTTGGCGGAGGTGCGCAGATCGCCGTTGGCGATTAGATAGACTGTTTTCATAGGTTTGTTTTTGAGTGCTGTCTCAGGCGACCACGCCCTTTTTCAAAATGATGTTGGCGTACAGGGAACGCTCCCCCGTGGCAACGATGGCGTACGCCTCCCGCGCCCGGTCGTAGAACGCAAAGCGCTCCATAAGCTCCAGCTCCACCGGGCGCTCCCGCTTTTCGATGGTGGCGGAGTATTCCTCCCAAATGGTGGGTTCAAAGGTGTCTCCGGGGACGATGTCCATCAGCGCCACCGGCATGTCCACGTAGGTGTCCAGGGGCAGGAACTGGAGCACCGCGTCGAGCAGTGG
>CANJYI010000087.1 GCA_947478975.1 Chthoniobacteraceae bacterium | reverse complement strand
ACCAGTCGGTAGGCAAAGTCCTTTCCACCTTGTCCTCGAGTGTCAACGACACGAATGGCAACTTCCTCGCCTGCGCCTTTTACGATCAGAGTAGAATCCATGTCGTAACGCGAGCGGTCGTCGTTTTCCAAGGGCGTCGCCGACTTGTCGGCAGAGAACAGTGTGAGCTTGGAGTCCAACGGCGAACGCAGCCGGCGGGCAAAGACATCCACGCGCCACGATTTCCCTTTTGGAAGACGGAAGCGGTACCAGTCCTCCTCCTCCGCGTTTTCAATACGACCCTCCAGTCCAAAGGGCGGCTCTGGCAAGACCTGCGCTGTGTCGCGAGTCCGATGTTCCTGCACCTCCAGCACACTAGGCTGTGAACCCGCCATGATAAAGACCGGCCCCATGCCGAGACCCTTTTCATCCTTGGGCAGAACGGTATCCGGCTTGTCGAAAACCCAGCAGTTGCCGTTCTTAGGTCCCATCGGCGAGAAGTTGAACGTCGGCCACTCAGGTAGCTTGAGCGTTTGCCGGATGACGCCGCGGACATCGCCCTGCATCTCAACTTCAAGCGATTGTCCCGTAGTGCCGCCGAGTGGAAAGACGCTCGTGACCTGTGGATAGTCACCGACATGCATTACATAGAGGCACTCGCTCCCCATGCCATACCGAGCATCGTTTTGGTGGGCGCCATTGAGCGAGTCGCGCAAGGCGATCGTGTACCGTCCGGCCTGCGGTGCGACAAAGCTGAGCGCAGGGTCATGGTAGTAGAGCTGGGAGGTGTCTTTCTCGTGCAACAGATTCCCGTCTGGAGCCCATACTTGAATGGCCGCATCCAGATCGGTCGGAGAGATGCGATACGCCAGCACCTCCAAACTGCACCGTTGCCCCTTTGCCAGGTCCACCGCGTACCAGTCCGTCTCCGGGCCAATGATGTGCCCCCAGACCGTTCGCTCCATCGGAATGAGCTGGGCGGTCTCGCGTTTTGCTGTGGCCGCGATCTCCGCAACAATGGGGAGGCGGTTGACATGCAGGGTACGCGGGTTGGAGATGCCAGTCTGCGTTCGCACGTGGAGCGCCACATTACCCACAGGGAAGTCGGCAGCGAACTCCAGCTCCACGGACACCTCGTCCTTTTCGGGTGTCTTGGCAGAGGCTGCGATGACTTTCCTTTCACCGATCCGCCGTACCCGTACTCCTACGTCGCGACACATCACCTCCTCGATATCGCTCAATCGCACGCCGCGGAGAACCACCTCCTGACGCGTACCGGTCTGTGCGCAGGGTGGCTCGATCCCGAGCAAAATAGGGGAGCCTGTCTCCGCACTGTGCGAGAACGTGATGGGCAGCAGCGCGATGAGCGCGCACAGAAGGTGAAGGCGACGCCTCATGCGAATCCGAATGCTGGGAGTTAAGCGAGGATGTCCTGTACCACCTTGCCTCCGTTGATGGCGATCGGGCGTGTACCCATCGCCATCAACCTCTTTTCCGTGGATATACCCATGAGATGGAAAATGGTGGCGGCCAGATCCTCCGCCGCTACCGCGCCCTCCATCGGCTCGGCGCCTGTCGCATCCGAGACTCCGTGTACGAGACCGCGCTTCACTCCGCCGCCTGCCAGTGCGACGCTGAAACACTTTGCCCAGTGGTCGCGTCCGCCAGCACTGTTCATCTTTGGGGTGCGACCAAAGTCTGTGGACACGACTACCAACGTTTCATCCAGCATCCCGCTCGCCGCCAGCTCGGCGATGAGCGCCGCATACGCTTGGTCAAACTGGGGCAACTGGTCCGTGACGCCCTTCTTCAAATTCTGATGATGGTCCCAAGACCCATACGAGACCGTTACAAAGCGGACTCCTGCTCCCACTAACCGCCGGGCCATCAGCAGCCCCTGACCCGCCAAATTCTGCCCGTAACTCTCGCGTACCGCATTCGACTCCGCCTTCAAATTAAATGCCTCGCGCGCCGCAGGTGACGAGATCATTGAATAGGCGTTCTGGTAAAACCTACCCATTGGTTCAACCGCACCGCTTCGGGCCAGATGCGCGTGGTGCGCGTCAACGACATCCTTCAAAGAACGCCTTGTGTCGAAGCGGGGTTGGTCCACACCGGTCGGCAAAGCAAGATCCTGCACTGTGAAGCCCGGTTGGCTCGGATCACCGCCGACGCTGAATGCGCCAAATGTGGGACTCAAATAGCCGGTGCCCGCCTGCCCAGGCGTCGACGGGATACTCACAAAGGGCGGCAGATCCTTCAGGCTCCCCAACTCATGCGAGACGATGCTGCCCATGCTCGGATACATCACCGCCGGACTTGGCCGCCAGCCCGTAAGCATGGTCATTTGCCCTCGTTCATGCGCCGACTCCGTGTGCCAAACTCCGCGTAGCAGGGTGAGCTTGTCAGCGACCCCCGCAGTCTTGCTCAGCATTTCACAAAGCTGCATCCCCGGCACCTTCGTCCCGATTGCACCAAACTCGCCGCGATACTCTGCCGCGGCCTCCGGCTTTGGATCCCACGATTCATGTTGGCCCAGGGCTCCGGGTAAAAAGATATGAATCACCGACTTCGCCTTTGCGACGGGTGCTGCGGCGCCTTCCTCGGCCCTCGTGGAAAGAGACTGCCCCAACGAAAGGCCCAGGCAACTGCCCACTCCCACGCGGAGGAGCTGGCGTCGGGACAGGGAGTGTGATGCGTTCATGGATGTCTGATGAAAATGGCGGTTCGCAAACCTTTAAAAATCAGTTTACGTGCAGAAAGTTTCCGCACCGGTAGTAGTCTCTCAGCCTTGCAAAATTAGGCTCCTTCTTTGGGAGATCTTATGGGAGCCGAGTTCGTGGCATCCGAATGGTTCCTGAACTCTGGGAAGGATGAGAAAGCCCATTCATTAGCTATGGGTGACTCCGTGGTGCTCGGCATGTTCGGCGTCAGTAAACGCAGATCGTACAGGACTGGGTGCCAGTGCTTGGCCGCCGGATTCCGGGGCTCGGCGAGTGGTTTGTGAGTGGTTTGTGAGTGGTTTGTGAGTGAGGGGGGCCGCTCGTTACTGCGAGCGCCGAGGCGCGGCTGGGGCTGGGGGGAGTTCTTTGGACGGAGGGCCCCCCCAGTTCAGGAGTTTACGGCAGGCTCAGGGGCTCCACTGGAGATCCCTGTGTCTCCCCGGTCTGCGAGAGGTGGAAGGAGTGGAGTTTGGAGTCCCTGAAAAAATGCACCTCGAATTCCTGTGTTTTGCCGGCCTGCTTGAGCAGGATCCGCACGCGCTCACCCGAACCGGCCTTGGCTACGATGGCTGCTTGCACGGATTCCGGGGTGGCTTTGAAGTCTACCGTTTCCTCGCGTTCCAACACGGCCCCCGAGGCGTCCAACGTGATCCAGAGAGGCTTGCGGGGACGGTTGACCGCTAGCTGATAAAGTCCCCGTCCGCTGGCGTCTAATTGCAGGATGCTTTCGACCGTTCCCTCGGTCTGTTCGAGCTGTTTGATGGATTTTCGTAGCGGCTTGGGCAGTTCCGCCAGACGCGCTTCCGTGTAGGCTGGACGGCCGTCGGAATAAAAACCCAGAACCTTGGATTCCCTGCCGACGGTGATTTCCACCTCAAAAAGGACCTTGCCGGACTCATAGAGTTTCACCACATCGGATAGGTCCGCGTCTTTCTGTTTGAGGTGGAGAGAGAGGGATTCGAGCAGGGCAGGGGGCAGTTCCTTCTCAAAAGCCTGCACTCCTACCGGGATGCCCTTGCTGTCAAAATACCATTCCCGCGCACCGGGACTCCCTGGCGTTTGGACTTCCACGCTATAGAGGGTTTCTCCGGCATCCTCGAAGGGAGTGATTTCTCCTGGGGTGGCAGTGGGGGCGATTTGTGCGAGGCTGGCCGCCAACGGCGCTGGGAGTTCCGCTGCTTGGAGCGAGGCGCAAGCCAGTAGCAAAGCGGTGAGGACGCTTTGGCCGAGGAAATAGGACGGACGAAGCATAGGAGGAGTCAGTTGTGGCCGGTTGTTGTTGCGATTCGCCCCGTTCACGAGGCGCGCGTGCGTTGGGGATCTTGCGGGGCGCTGGATTTATTTTGCCAACCTCGACACAACGCCTATTCCCCAACCTTTGACTGCCAAAATGTCGTGACGCCCTCTTTTTGAAGCAAGCCTTTTGCTTCTTCACTACGTTTGCTTTAAAATGTCCTTTCGGGATTTCACGGGCGCCCAACGTTCAATAGGGCAGAGTTTCTTGTGCCGAAATGCCGATTTTCCGAGCCCCAGGGGCTGCGGGTGCCGTAGATTGAAAGATTAGCGTCGATGAAAGCGCGTCTAAACAAGAAAATCGTGCACTTTGCGGTCTCCTTGGCGCTTGCGCTGTTTGGACCATTTATTTTGCCACCGCATGTGGTTGGCTTCTACGACCCACTTGTTTCACTTCTTCTGTCGTCAGATGTCTGGAGCGGCGAAGCGGACGGCGCGTTTTACGTTATATTCTGTGTGGAGTGGGCCGTTTATTTTCTTCTTATTTATTGCCTTATCAGAGTCATGCTAAAGCTTAATAAAAAAGACGGATAGCAAGTTGCCGGAGTGAATCCGGGGCCGCCCGCTGACACCGAACAAATCACTGATTCGGGGTTCTGGTGGTCTCCGCACCTGCCGACTTTGCTAAGAAGCCCTGACGGTGCAGGGTGGTTCTCTTGCGGTTTGCCTGGCCGCACTCGGTACGGCTGCACCCCTGACTTGGATCCCCTCATGAAACAATCGCGTCTCTTTCCCCTCGGTTTGACCTCTTTGCCGGGGCTCCTCGCTCTCCTCGGGCTTTCTCCGGCACTCCGCGCAGCCGAGGCGCCGGTTCCGGACCAGATCGCCTTCAACCGGGATGTGCGGCCTATCCTTTCGGAGAACTGTTTTTTCTGTCACGGCTTCGACCCCAGCAAACGGGAAGGGGATCTGCGGCTCGACCTCCGGGACGCGGCGGTCCAGGCGAAGGCGATCGTTCCGGGAAAGGCCGGCGAAAGCGAGTTGCTCGCCCGCATCAGCGCGCAGGATCCCACGGATCTGATGCCGCCCAAAAAGTCGCACAAAAAGCTCTCCGAGCGCGAAAAGGAGGTGCTCAAGCGCTGGATCGAGCAGGGGGCGCCTTACGAAAAACACTGGGCATTTGAGGCTCCCCTGCGCGCCAAGGCCGAGGTTACTGACGCCCCAACATGGGGGCGCAACGCCGTGGACGCCTTCGTTCTGGCGGGCCTTGAGCGTGCGGGGCTGCCACCCGCGGAGGAAGCCGACCGGCGCACGCTCTCACGCCGGTTGTCACTCGACCTGACCGGCTTGCCACCCACCCCCTCGGAAGTGGAGGCCTTTGTGCAGGACCCGGCCCCTGACGCCTATGAAAAGCTGGTGCAGCGTCTGCTCGGCTCCCAGCACTGGGGAGAGCATCGTGCCCGCTATTGGTTGGACGCCGCCCGCTACGGGGACACCCACGGCATCCACCACGACGCCTACCGCGAGATCTGGCCCTACCGCGACTGGGTGGTGGCTGCATACAACAAAAACATGCGCTTCGACGCCTTCACCGTCGAACAACTCGCGGGCGACCTGCTCCCCAGCCCCACGCGGGAACAGCTCATCGCCACCGGCTTCCACCGATGCAACATCACCACGGCGGAGGGCGGAACCATCGCGGACGAAAACCTCGCCATGTACGCCAACGACCGGGTTTCGACCACCTCCTGGGTGTGGCTCGGCCTCACCGCCAATTGCGCCGCCTGCCACGACCACAAGTTCGATCCAATCACGCAGAAGGATTTTTACGCGATGGCCGCCTATTTTCGGAACACGACCCAGGCGGCCATGGATGGAAACATCAAGGACACAAAGCCGATCCTCTACCTGCCAGAGGCGAAGGACGAAAATCGCTTTAGCGAGATCGCGGGGGAAATGAAGGCCGCGACCACTGCCTTGGCGGAAAGGCGCCGGCAGGGAAAGGCGGATGCCGACGCCTGGGCGGGCGCAGTCGTTCCCGAGAATTTCGGCGTTCCCTCCCAAGGCGGCGCGTTTTTGGAGCTGGGCGAGCTTGTACCAACGGCCCCGTTTTCGCTGAGCGCCTGGGTCAAGGTGTCGCAGAACTCCAAGGACGGAACGATTCTCGGCCGGATGGACGACTCCGCCGGCTTGCAGGGGTGGGAGCTGTTTGTGCAGTCCAAGAAAGTGGGCT
This sequence comes from Chthoniobacteraceae bacterium, assembly GCA_947478975.1. Taxonomy (GTDB): domain Bacteria; phylum Verrucomicrobiota; class Verrucomicrobiia; order Chthoniobacterales; family Chthoniobacteraceae; genus Chth-196. The sequence continues at coordinate 2,995 of CANJYI010000087.1, read as the reverse complement.
TTCGCATCGCTTCCAAGGCAGACAAGTCCGAGGTGACGATCCTCTCCAAAAAGGCCTTCATCACGCCGGACAAGGAGCAGCATCTGCTCGCCACCTATGACGGGGCCGGTGTGTTGCGGCTTTATGCCGACGGCAAGGAAGTCGAGAGCGAGTCGAAGGGTTCCTTTCCCAAAGGGAGTGTCACGCTGAGTGCAGCGCTGCGGTTCGGGGGGCGGGTGAAGCAGAACCAGATTGAGGGAACGGAAGTACGCGAACTCAAGACCTTCAACCGCGTGCTGAGCAAAAACGACGCGCTCTCGCTTAAGGAAGAACCGGCCTTGATCAAGGCAGTTGCACTGACTCCGGAAAAGCGCAGCGCCAAGCAGAAGACCGACCTGGCTGACTTCTTTTTTCGCAGTCTCGACGAGGTCGCTATGGCGGCATCGGCCCGTTTGGATGCGCTCACCGAGGAAGACTTGGCGATCCGCGCCCGCGCAACCGTCACCCATGTGCAGGAGGAAAAGCCGGTGGAAGCGATGGCCAACGTTTTGGTGCGTGGCGCCTACGACAAGCTGGGGGAACAGGTGAAGCCCGCGGGCTTCAGCGCATTGCACGCAATGCCGCCAGACGCTCCCAAGAACCGCCTGGGGCTTGCCCAATGGATTGTCTCCCGCGAGAATCCGCTCACGGCCCGCGTGACAGTGAACCGTTTTTGGCAGGAGCTGTTTGGAACGGGCCTGGTGCGGACGGCCGAGGATTTCGGCTCCCAGGGGGAGGCCCCTGCCAACCAGGCGCTGCTGGATTGGCTGGCGGTCGAATTCCAGGAGTCCGGCTGGGATGTGAAGAAACTTTTCACCCTGATGGTCTCCTCCTCGACCTACCGTCAGGCGGCCCTGACCACCCCCGAAAAGCTCGCCAAAGACCCCCAGAACCGGCTGCTCTCCCGGGGGCCGCGCTTCCGCATGGATGCGGAAATGATCCGGGACTACGCGCTTTCTGTCAGCGGCACGTTGTCGCCCAAGCTCGGGGGGCCCGGGGCGCGTCCCTACCAACCGGCCAATATCTGGGAGGTGGTGGGCCTGCACGGTTCGCGTTACACTCAGGACAAGGGGGAGGGCCTCTACCGGCGGACCCTTTACAACTTCTGGAAGCGCCAGGCCCCCTCGCCCAACATGGAGGCGTTCAACGCCCCCACGCGCGAAGTCTGCACCGTGCGGCGCGAGCGCACCAACACCCCCCTTCAGGCGCTTGTGACGCTCAATGACCCGCAGTTTGTGGAGGCCGCCCGCCGTCTGGCCGAGGCCGTTCTCCTGCAAAAACAGGAAGGTGCCGAAGTCATCGACGAACTGGCCCGGCGCGTCCTTTTGCGTCCCCTAAACGCCGCCGAACGAGAGGTCGTGACACGGTCGGCGCGCGAGTTGGAGGCGGACTTTGCGGCGCACCCCGAGCGGGCGACGGCCTTTCTTAAGATCGGTGACGCCAAGGCTGGGGACTCCGTGCCTCAGGTGAGGCTGGCCACCTATGGAATGATCGCCAGCCAGTTGCTCAACCTCGACGAGACGCTCAACAAATAACGGCCCCTTGGTTCTGTCTCGCCCACCAGCCTCCACCATTTTTCTCTTATGAACTGCAATTCGCACCTCTTTGACGGCCTCTCCTACGAAACCCGGATGATGCTCAACCGCCGCCAGTTTTTCGGGCGGGGCGGGAGCATTGTCGGCGCGGCGGCGCTGGGCTCCCTTCTTGGAAACCAGCCTGCAAAGGCCGGGACGGGCGGGCTTGCGTTGCCCCATTTTCCAGCAAAGGCCAAGAACGTGATTTACCTCCACATGGTAGGGGGCCCCTCCCAGATCGATCTGTACGACCACAAGCCGAAGATGGTCGAGATGTACGACAAGGATCTCCCCGACAGCGTGCGCAACGGGCAGCGCCTCACCGGAATGACCAGCGGACAGGCGCGGTTTCCCGTAGCCCCTTCCAAGTGGAAGTTCAGCCCGGCGGGGCAGTGCGGTCTTTGGATGAACCAAGAGCTTTTGCCCTACACGGCCAAATCCGTCGATGACATGGCGTTCATCCGGTCCATGAACACAGAGGCCATCAACCACGAGCCCGCCATCACCGCGATGCAAACCGGGTCCCAGATCGGGGGGCGCGCGTGCATGGGCTCCTGGCTGAGCTACGGTCTGGGTTCGACCAACCAAAATCTACCGGCCTTCGTTGTGCTCATCGCCGAACCCTCCCAGGGCGGAGCGATCCAGGCCATTTCCGGCAAGCTCTGGTCCAGCGGTTTTTTGCCGGGGGAACACGCGGGAGTCAGTTTCCGTAGCGCGGGCGACCCCATTCTTTACATCAACAATCCGGACGGCGTGACTCCGGAGATGCGCCGGCGCCAGCTGGACGGGATCAACCAGCTCAATGAGATGACCCACGGCAAGTTTGGGGATCCGGACACCCAGGTGCGCATCCAGCAGTACGAAATGGCGTTCCGCATGCAGGCGAGCGTCCCTGAATTGACCGACATCAACGCGGAGCCGGAGCACATCTTCAAGCTGTATGGGGAGACCGCCAGGAAGCCTGGCAGCTTTGCCTACAGCGCTCTCATGGCTCGCCGTCTGACCGAGCGTGGGGTGCGGTTTGTGCAGATTTACCTCAACGGCTGGGACCAGCACGGCAACGTGGGCGGCAAGCTGCCCACCCAGTGCCTGGACATCGACCAGGCGACGCACGCGTTGATTGAGGACCTCAAGCAGCGCGGTCTTTTTGAGGAGACCTTGATTGTTTGGGGGGGCGAGTTTGGGCGCACCATCTACTCCCAGGGAGGCTTGACCAAGGACAACTACGGCAGGGACCACCATCCGCGCTGCTTTACGATGTGGCTCGCTGGCGGTGGGATCAAGGGGGGAACCGTGGTGGGGGAAACGGACGACTTCAGCTACAATGTGGTGAAGGATCCGGTGCACGTCCGGGATTTCCACGCGACGGTTTTGGCCGCGCTGGGGATCGACCACGAGCGGTT
>CANJYI010000086.1 GCA_947478975.1 Chthoniobacteraceae bacterium | reverse complement strand
TTCCTCTATTGCAACGGCGAGGTGGTCAAACTCTGGATGTACCCGCGCGGCCCGGACTCGGGGTTTCTAGTCTACCCCGGGTCCGGCTCACGCCACTCCTTCTTTGGGACGACCCCCATCGCCCACCCCTTGGGCGAGGTCGTCTACACCGTGCGTCCCCTCCCGCCAGGAGCGCAGCCACCGGCCAACGGACTGCCTGTTTTCAGACTACCCTATGAAAACGACGACGACCCAGAGCGGGACGCGGGAAAGGATTCCGTTCTGAACTTCACGGCCCCCGCCGACGGCACCTACCTCCTGCGCATCGCGGACACACGCGGGTGTGGGGAAGCGAAGTCCACCTACAGGCTCGTGTGCCGACGGGGATCTCCGGATTTTGAAGTGAGCATCGCCTCTGGCGCAAAGCCATCAATCAGCCAGGGCAGCGGGCGGGAGTTCCAATTGAAACTCAAGCGCAAGGACGGGTTCGAAGGCGAGGTCCGCGTCGAAGTGGCAGGGCTGCCTCCAGGCTTCCACGCTCCGTCCCCACTTCTTTTCGAAGCGGGACAAAACTCGCTGCTGGGAGTCATCTACGCCGCAGCGGACGCCACTGCCCCTGAAGCGGAGGTGGCTTCCTCCAGCAAACTCAATGCGACGGCGCTGAGCCAAGGCAAGGAGCTCCGACACGAAATGGCGGGGTTTGGGGAGATCAAACTCGGCCCCGCCCCAAAGGTAAAAGTTGAGGTGGCTCAAACCGCAGTGGAAGGCGCGCTGCAGGTCCTGACCATCCACCCCGGAGAAACCATCACCGCCAGAATCAAGGCTACACGGATCGACTTCAAGGAACGCATTGAACTGGGCGGAGAAGATTCCGGGCGCAACCTGCCCCACGGCGTCTACGTGGACAACATCGGCCTCAACGGCCTCCTCATCCCCGAGGGGGAAACCGAACGGGACTTCTTCCTGACCGCGGCAAAATGGGTGCCGGAGTCGGAACGCCTTATCTTTTTCCGCGCCAAGGGCGACGGCGGACAGGCCACCCCACCGGTTCAGCTGCGGGTGCGCAAACACTGATCGAAAAACGAACGCGAAGGCACCCGCAGGAACAGCCCACCGCCATCCCTATTTGACCCCAAACTGGAACACGGTCGTGCTCTTCAAAACCTTCCCCGGCTTCAAGATCGTGCTGGGGAACGAGGGTTGGTTCGGCGAGTCAGGGTAGTGCTGGGTTTCGAGACAGAAACCGGAGCGCTTCGGATACCGCGCGCCCGCCTTGCCTGTAAGTGTGCCATCCAAAAAATTGCCGGAGTAAAACTGAATGCCGGGCTCGCTCGTCAGAATGGTGAGCACCCTGCCGGTCTCAGGCTCATGCACGGTCGCCGCGGGAAACGTGCCTCGTCCCGAAAGACCGGAAAACAAGGGGCGCTTCAGCACGAAGTTGTGGTCGTATCCGCCACCCAACCGGAGTTGCTCGTCATCGGCCTGAATGCGGGCCCCGATTGCCTTCGGTTGGTTGAAGTCCAGCGGCGTGCCGGCCACGGACCGGAGTTCCCCCGTAGGGATCATCGCGGCATTGACCGGCGTGAACTTGGCTGCCGGCACAGTCAGTTCGTGGCCGAGAATATCTCCGCGCCCCTCGCCCTTAAGGTTGAAATAGCTGTGCTGGGTAAGGTTGACGGGGGTCGCCTTGTCGCTGGCCATTTCATAGTCCACACGCCATTCGTTTTGATCGTTCAACCAGTAGGTAACCTTCACCTCCAAATTCCCCGGATACCCCTCCTCCCCGTCCTTGCTCAGGTAGGAAAACCGCACCCCCTGCGCCCCATCCTGTGCCAACGGCTCAGCCTTCCAAACCACCTTGTCAAAGCCGCGCAATCCGCCGTGCAGGGAGCTCTTTAAGCCGGGGGCCCCGTTGTTCTCGGCCAGCTTGTATTCCTTACCCTGAAGGGTGAACTTTCCACCGGCGATTCGGTTGCCGTAACGGCCCACGATTGCGCCAAAATAGGGGGACGACTTCTCGTACTGCCCGAGTGTTTTGTAACCGAGAACGATGTCCGCGCTCTTGCCGTTTCTGTCCGGCGTTTCGAGGCTCAGCACGGTAGCTCCGTACGTCATGGCGCGGAGCTTGACCCCCTGCTTGTTGACGAGGGTGAACACCTCTACGGGGGCGCCGTCCTTCGTCTTCCCGAAAGGCTTGGCTTCGGGTGTTTCAGTACAAAAGGCAAACGATGTCGCGGCGAGCGAAAGGACGGCGGAGAGCAATGGGGGCTGGGTAGTGGCTTTCATGGGGATGGGGGTGGTGCAATCGGGTACCGACCCGAGAACCTCCTGATTAAATCAGCACCAACCCACAGCGCAGCCTAAAAACAATCCGGCCACCTTTTTCCAACCGGCAACCCGGACCGCCGCGCACAAAAAACCAAAACGCACAGGGACCGCGGCAAAAAAAGGGGCGGACCCTCGGCCACAATCGTGGCCCTAGGGTCCGCCCAAACTTTACAAGGAGGGCCGCAGGGGCCCCTCCTCTAGACTACGCCTCGGCGACTTCAGTCTCCGACGGTTCGTCCTCGCCAAAGCTCCGGTGTCCGGAGACCTGCACATCACGGTGGACGGGGAAGCCCGTTCCAGCAGGGATGAGATGCCCCATGATGACGTTCTCCTTGAAGCCACGCAACTTGTCGACCCGTCCGAGGGTCGCCGCTTCCGTAAGCACACGAGTGGTGTCTTGGAAGGATGCAGCGGAGATGAACGATTCGGTCTCCAAGGAGGCCTTCGTAATCCCCAACAGCACAGGGGAAGCCTCGGCCGGCTTGCCGCCCTTCTCTTCGACCCGACGGTTTTCCTCTTCAAACGTAAGGCGATCGAGCTGATCCCCCCACAGAAGCGAAGTATCGCCGGGTTCGTTGACCTTCACCTTGCGAAGCATCTGGCGGATGATGATCTCGATGTGCTTGTCGGAAATCTCCACGCCCTGGAGACGGTAAACTTCCTGCACCTCGTTGACCAAATGCTCCTGAAGCGCCTGTGGCCCAAGGACCTCGAGGATGTCGTGCGGAGGAATCGGCCCTTCTGTAAGCTGCTGACCCTTCTTGACCGAGTCGCCCTGAAGCACGATGAGGTGCTTGTTGAGCGGCACCAAGTGCTCTTCCTCGGCGCCGGTTTCCGGATCAATGACCAGCACGCGGCGCTTGCCGCGCACGTTGGTTCCGATCTCCACAACACCGTCAATCTTGGCGATTTCAGCGGCATCCTTCGGACGACGGGCCTCGAACAACTCGGCCACCCGCGGCAGACCGCCGGTGATGTCCTTGGTCTTGGCAACCTTACGAGGTGTCTTTGCGAGCAACTGTCCGGCCTGGACCTTCTTGCCCTCGCTGACCACCACGACGGCGCCAGCTGGGATCGAATAGCTCATCAGAACCTCTTCGGTCTTCTCGTCCACGATCACAATTTGCGGATGCTGGTCTTCTTTGTGCTCGATGATGACCGTGCCCATGACGCCCGTGGCTTCATCGACTTCGCGCTTCACCGTCACGCCCTGGACCATGTCCACAAACCGGATCTTGCCGGAACGCTCCGTCAAAATCGGCACATTGTGCGGATCCCAGTGAGCGAACGACTGGCCCTTGGTGACCGTGCCACCGTCTGCGACGGCGATAACGGTTCCCAGCACCATGTTGTAGCGCTCGAGCTCGCGACCATCCTCGGCATGCAGGCTAACCGAACCATTACGATTGAGGACAATGTAGTCGCCGTCGATGCTCTTGACGACACGGAGGTCGTTGAAGCGCACGGTTGCGTCGTTCTTCGCCTTCACCACAGGTTGCTTGAATGTCTGCGAAGCCACCCCACCGATGTGGAAGGTACGCATCGTCAGCTGTGTTCCGGGCTCGCCGATCGACTGGGCGGCAATAATGCCGACAGCCTCGCCGAGACGCACGCGCTGGCCGGTCGCCAGGTTACGGCCGTAACACAGTGCGCAAACACCGCGCTTCGACTCACAGGTCAGCACCGAGCGGATGCGCAATTGCTCCACCCCGATCGCGTCGATTGAAGTCGCGGTGGCTTCGTCGATGATGACACCGCGCTTCACGAGCACATTCTGAGTGACAGGATCCTTGATCGTTTCGCAACTCGTACGCCCGATCAGACGGGTGCGGAGGTCAACGACCTCTTCGTCACCTTCGTAGATCGAACGAACGACGATGCCGCTCGCAGTGCCACAGTCCTCAAGGGAAATGATGACGTCCTGCGCACAGTCCACAAGCTTACGAGTCAGGTACCCGGAGTCAGCCGTCTTCAGCGCCGTATCCGCGAGGCCCTTACGAGCTCCATGGGTGGAGATGAAGTACTCCAACACGGTCAGACCTTCACGGAAGTTCGCGGTGATCGGCTGCTCGATGATGGAACCGTCAGGCTTGGCCATCAGACCACGCATCCCTGCGAGCTGCTTGACCTGCTGGCGGTTCCCACGGGCGCCCGAGTCCACCATGAGGAACACGGGGTTCAACTCCTTGCGGCCTTCGTTGTGCTCAAGGGTCCTGAACATCACGTTTGCGATTTCTTCGCCTGCGTGTGTCCAAACGTCGACGACCTTTGCGTAGCGCTCGCCGTCGGTGATGATCCCGCGCTTGTACTGCTGGAGCACCACTGCAACCTGCTTGTGGGCATTCTCCAGTTCGATGCGCTTCTCCTTGGGAATGATCATGTCCTTGATCCCGATGGACACACCGGCACGCATCGCCCAAAGGAACCCGAGGCTCTTGAGCCGGTCCAGCATGTCCACAGTCGCCTGGTGACCCGAGGACTGGTAGGTCCGGAAAATGATGTCGGAAATCTGCTTCTTACCGGCGGCCTTGTTGAAGAAGCCCACCGCTGGCGGCCAGATCTCGTTGAACATCACGCGTCCGACAGTCGTCTCGATCACGTTCGCAGTCGCGTCACCAAACACGGTGGCCTGGCCACGGTTCGGGTTGCGATAGCGGATGCGGTCGTGAACCTTCACGGAGCGGTCGGACAATGCGAACTCGACTTCAGCTGCGTTGTCGAAGAGCGGCAACCGCTCCTTGTCGCTGTCGGCATGCTTACGCGGGTTTTGGGTCAGGTAGTAACAACCCAAAATAATGTCCTGCGAAGGCGTGGTCACCGGCTTCCCGCTGGAAGGCGAGAAGATGTTGTTGGAGGCGAGCATGAGCATGCGCGCTTCCATCTGGGCCTCCACCGAAAGGGGCACGTGAACAGCCATCTGGTCGCCGTCGAAGTCGGCGTTGTAGGCGGTACACACCAAAGGATGAATCCGGATCGCTTCGCCTTCAATCAGCAACGGCTCGAAAGCCTGGATGGAAAGGCGGTGCAGGGTCGGAGCGCGGTTCAGAAGCACGGGGTGCCCCTTGGTGACCTGCTCGAGAATGTCCCACACTTCGGGCGTCTGCCGGTCGATCATCTTCTTGGCGCTGCGCACGGTGTGCACATAGCCACGCTCCTTGAGCACGCGGATGATGAAGGGTTCGAAGAGCACGAGCGCCATCTTCTTGGGAAGACCGCACTGGTGCAGCTTGAGCTCTGGTCCGATGACGATGACGGAACGGCCGGAATAATCGACGCGCTTGCCAAGAAGGTTCTGGCGGAAACGACCACCCTTGCCCTTGAGCATGTCCGAGAGCGACTTCAGAGGACGGTTGCCCGCTCCGGTCACCGCACGCCCATGGCGTCCGTTGTCGAAGAGTGCGTCCACCGCTTCCTGGAGCATGCGCTTTTCATTCCGAATGATGACATCCGGAGTCTTGAGCTGCAGAAGGTTGCGCAACCGGTTGTTCCGGTTGATGACTCGACGGTAAAGATCGTTCAAGTCAGACGTTGCGAAACGGCCACCTTCGAGCGGCACGAGAGGCCGCAAGTCCGGAGGAATCACCGGCAGCACCTCGAGCACCATCCACTCGGGGCGGGTCTTGCTGAAGGCAAAGCCCTGAACCAGCTTCAAACGCTTTGCCAGCTTCTTGCGGATCTGCTTGGAGCGGGTCGCGCCCATCTGCTCTTCCAACTCGACCTGCTGTGCAGAAAGGTCGACGTGAGAAAGAAGCTTCCGAATCGCCTCGGCGCCCATGCCTGCTTCGAAGGCAGTCTCTCCGAAGGAATCCACCGCGAGGCGGTATTCGGTTTCGGTGAGGAGCTGGCCCTTGACCATGCCGGTGTGCCCAGGCTCGATCACGAGGTAGTCCTCGTAATAAATGATACGTTCCAGCTGTCTGCCGGACATGTCCAGCATGAGGCCGATCCGCGACGGCATGCACTTATAGAACCAGATATGGGTGACAGGCACCGCCAACTCGATGTGGCCCATGCGCTCACGACGCACACGGGCGAGCGTCACTTCAACGCCGCAACGGTCGCAGATCACACCCTTGTGCTTGATCCGCTTGTACTTACCACAGGAGCACTCCCAGTCCCTTGTTGGGCCGAAGATTCGCTCGCAGAACAGACCGCCCTTTTCGGGCTTGAAAGTCCGGTAGTTGATGGTCTCCGGGTTCTTCACCTCGCCGCTGCTCCAAAGCCGGATGTTTTCCGGAGAGGCTACGGTGATACCGACACTGTCAAAACCCTGCGGACGCTCTTCAACAACGAGCTCGCGGAAAGAAGGTGTTTCAATCATACGGAAAAAACAATCTGCGCCGGAAAACAGTCCGTCCGGCGTGGCGCACCACCGGACGGACTCAAATGGTTATTTTGGAGCGGACTAGAAGGAAACGGGAGGCAGCACGGGAGCGTGTTGCACTGCGCGCCCACCGACCTTGACGTCAAGGCCGAGTGACTGCATTTCCTTGATGAGCACGTTGAAGGACTCCGGCGTGCCGGCTTCCAAAGCGTTGTCACCCTTAACAATGGCTTCGTAGATCCGCGTTCTCCCCTGCACATCGTCCGACTTGACGGTGAGCAGTTCCTGGAGTGTGTAAGCGGCGCCATAGGCCTCGAGGGCCCAGACTTCCATCTCCCCGAAACGCTGGCCCCCGTACTGGGCCTTCCCGCCCAGCGGCTGCTGGGTGACAAGGGAGTAGGGTCCGACGGCGCGGGCATGAATCTTGTCGGCCACCAAATGGCCGAGCTTCAGCATGTAGATGTAGCCTACGACAATGGGCTGGTCGAACGACTCGCCTGTGCGGCCGTCGTACACGGTGGTCTTCCCAGTGTCCGTGATCCAGGTAAAGCCTTCGACCTTCTGCGCCTCCTTGAGGTACTCGAAAATCCGCTCTTCCTTGATCCCGTCAAACACCGGTGTCGCTACCTTGAAGCCGAGCGCCTTGGCGGCCACACCGAGGTGTGTCTCCAAAACCTGTCCGACGTTCATACGCGAAGGCACGCCCAACGGGTTGAGTACGATGTCCACCGGACGGCCATCCGCCAGGAACGGGAGATCCTCTTCGGGAACAATCCGGGCTACCACGCCCTTATTCCCGTGACGACCTGCCATCTTGTCACCGACCGAGAGCTTACGCTTGGAGGCAATGTAGACCTTGACCTGCTTGATGATGCCCGGATCGATGTCGTCGCCGCTTTCGAGCTTGTCCATCGAAGACTCGTGTTCCTGCTCGAGCTCCTGGAAACGGGGCTCGAACTGGCCGATGATTTCTCGAATCCGATTGCGGATGGGCGATGGATCGATATCCACGTGATCGTACACACCGGCCAGCTTGCGCAGCAGGGTCTTGGTGATCTTGCGGTTGGCGGGGATGATGATCTCGCCGGTCTGGGCGTTGACCACGTCCAGCGGGATCTTCTCACCGAGCAGAACGTTGGAAAGCGACTCGGTCAGTTCCTCGTGCAGTTCCTCTTTTTTCTTAAGGTAATGCTCTTCGGCTTCCTTTTGCTGACGCTTGCTCTCACCGGGGCTTAGCTTGACCTTGGCAATCTCCTTGCGGCTGGACACCTTGACGTCCATGACAATACCGTAGGTCCCCGAAGGAACCGTGAGGGAGGTGTCTTTCACGTCTGCGGCCTTTTCGCCGAAGATTGCACGCAGCAAACGTTCTTCCGGGGCCAGTTCGGTCTCGCTCTTGGGAGTGATCTTGCCCACGAGAATGTCGCCGGGCCGAATTTCTGCACCCACGCGGACGACGCCGTCAGGACCGAGGTTGCGCAGGGCCTCTTCGGAAACATTCGGGATATCCCGTGTGATTTCCTCGGGGCCGAGTTTGGTGTCGCGAGCACCGCATTCAAACTCATCGATATGAATCGAAGTGTAGATGTCCTCTTTGACAACGCGCTCGGAAATGGTGATGGCGTCTTCGAAGTTGTAACCGTTCCAGGGCATGAACGCGACTAGCACGTTCCTACCGAGAGCCAGTTCGCCGTTGTCGCAGTTGGGGCCGTCGGCAATGACCATCCCCTTCTCGATCTGGGCGCCCTTGGCAACGATCGGACGCTGGTTGACACATGTTCCCGCATTGGAACGCATAAACTTGCGCAGCTCGTAAAGATAGATGCCTTCGGCTGGATCGTGACGCAGGCGCTTCTTGCTTTCGGGCAGTTCGCCATCGGGGGTGATGATGATCTGCTCGGCGGTCACGCTGGCCACCTTGCCGCTGCCTTCAGCGACGATCACGGCACGGGAGTCGCGGGCAACCTTCCCCTCCATCCCGGTCCCGACGAGCGGGGCTTCAGAGATGAGCAAAGGAACGCCCTGGCGCTGCATGTTCGAACCCATCAAAGCGCGGTTCGCATCATCGTGCTCGAGGAAAGGAATCAACGAGGCGGCGACGGAGACCAACTGCTTGGGCGAGATGTCCATGTAGTGAACCTTGTCAGGTTCGACTTCAAGGAAGTCGCCGCCGGAGCGGACGGCGACCTTGTCGGTCATGAACTTGCCGTTCTCGTCGATCGGCACGTTTGCCTGCGCCACGAGGAAGTTCTCCTCCTGATCGCCCGTCAAGTACTCGACCTTCCCGGTGACATGTCCGCTTGTGACCTTGCGGTAGGGAGTTTCGATGAATCCGAAGTCGTTGATCCGAGCGTAGCTGGAGAGCGACGAGATCAGACCGATGTTCGGACCTTCAGGAGTCTCAATCGGACAGATACGGCCGTAATGGGACGGATGAACGTCACGCACTTCGAACCCTGCACGATCTCGGCTCAAGCCACCTGGCCCGAGGGCGGACAGACGCCGCTTGTGGGTCAACTCCGCGAGCGGGTTGGTTTGGTCCATGAACTGACTCAGCTGGGAACGACCGAAGAAGT
>CANJYI010000085.1 GCA_947478975.1 Chthoniobacteraceae bacterium | reverse complement strand
TTGTAGGCTCCGGGTGGTTTGACTGCGGGCGGTGCGGATACGGTGGCTGCTTTCGGAGCTTTCAGCGTTTTTGGGGACTTGGCGGATGCGGACATAGGAAAGATGGCGTGAGGTTGTTGCGGAGCGCGAGCGCCCGCGATCCTAAATACTCTGAAAAACCCAAGTCTATCTCGTCAACCGCATCTTGCGACTCGATCAAACGGGCAGCGCAGCTCGCTCTACTTGGTGTTACGTCGGGCGGACGGCGGGTACATCTCCCGCACATTCAGGGGCGAGCCTGAAACGAGCTGGTTGGTGGAAATCCGCCCTTCGCCGAATCCCTAAATCGCGCGGGCGCGGGACATAGGTTGGGAGGGGCAGCTTTTTTGCCCGCGTACGGCGGGGAAAGGCAGGCCGTTTGTGGGCGCTTTTTTTAAGGGCCCGATGGTTTTTCAGGGAAGCAGTTAAGAACATGAGGTGGAGCGTCCTACTCCTGCAGGAGCCACCCCTCCATAATCTGACACAAAGAAAGGGGCCCAAAACTCAGTGGGCCCCTTTCTTAGCTGCGATGATCGCGGGAGGGATCAGCCCTGAGCCGGAATCATTCCGCTCTGGCGCGCAAAATTGAAGATTCCCCCGGCTTCAATAACCGGCCTCACTTCCCCGAGGGGCTTGAGCGAGTAGGTGACTCCGTTTGCGGTGAGGGTGTCGTGGTCGAAATCTAGAGTGGCGATGTCGCCGGTATGAAGCACGTCGCACAGGCGCACGGGGGTGTCGTAGGGGTAGCATTCGCCGGTAGCCACGCAGTTGCGGAAGAAAATCCGCGCGAAACTGTCGGCCACAACGGCTTCCACTCCGGCCGCTCCCAGCGCAATTGGCGCGTGTTCACGGGAGGATCCACATCCGAAATTGCGTCCGCCGATGACTATTTTATAGGGGCTCTTGAACTGCCCCTCCTCAACGAAGCGCGTGGGATAAAGCGCATCTGGCAGGCCGATCAAGGCGTAGGAACCCAGCTTGTCGTATTCGTCCGGAATCGTGGGAACCAGGGTGAGGTACTGGGCCGGGATGATCTGGTCGGTGTCAATGTTGTCCTGGACCACGTAAACGGGGGAGGTGACTGTGTGCGCCATAGGTGCGAAGTAGAGTTGAGAGCTTGTTGATTCGGTGTGGGCCCAAGGCGGCCCGCCTGCATTTGCCGGGTTCCCCAGCGGTATTGCTGGCGAAATCCGGATCCCGAAGGTTTCTATTTCTAGGAAATAAAGGTGCGTGGATCTGTGATGTGCCCGGTCAGGGCGCTTGCCGCAACAGTGTAAGGGCTCGCCAGGTACACTTCCGACTCCTTGTTGCCCATGCGGCCTGGGAAGTTGCGGTTGGTCGCAGAGATGCACTTCATCGGCTTGTTCAAGCGACCGAACGTGTCGACCGGTCCGCCAAGGCAGGCCGCGCAGGAAGCGTTTTCAGTCAACCGCACCCCAGCGCTTTCAAGAATCTGCCAGACCGACTGGCCGCCCCAGAGGGTGTCCTTGAGTTCCTGGACAACCTTGGTGGTTGCGGGCACTCCAAAGGTGTCGATCTTGACCGTCTTGCCCCGCACCACTTCGGCGAAGGCCAGAAAGTCACTGGTTTTTCCACCCGTGCAGGAGCCGATGTAAGCCCGGTCCAAGGTCACGTGTTCCAGCTCTTTGGCGGTCTTGCGATTGCCCGGATCGGGATGGCAGGCCACAGTCGGTTCCAGCTTGGACAAGTCAAAAACCCGGTCGTAGACGAAGGACTGGTCCCGGTCGATTTCCGCCGGTTCAAAGGCGCTTTTCGTGCCGTTCTCCTCGACCCGCTCTCTGACGTAATCCAGCGTCTTCTGGTCGCACGGGAAAATGCCGTTCTTGCCACCGGCTTCGATGGCCATGTTGGCGATGGTCATCCGGTCGTCCATGCTCATGCCGTGGACGCCGGGACCCTCCCACTGCATCGCGCGGTAGGTCGCGCCGTCGAAGCCGATCTCGCCGATGACATGCAGAATCACGTCTTTGGCCATGACTCCCGGGGGCAGGTTGCCTTCAAGGTAGAAGCGCATGGATTCGGGCACCTTGATGAGCAGCTTTCCCGTGCCCAGAATGAATCCGGCGTCCGTGTTGCCGATGCCGGTTGCAAACTGGTTGAACGCCCCGGCCATGCAGGTGTGGGAGTCGGTTCCGAAGAGGACTTCGCCGGGCCGCGTGTGGCCTTTCCACGGAAGCGTCGTGTGGCAAACCCCTGTGTAGCGGGAGCCGTACTGCCTCTGGAGCTGGCCCTGTGAGGCGTCAAACTTCCAATGCCCGGACGGATCGTCGATGACGTCGTAAAAATAGGGCAGTTCCTGTTCCCTCACAAAGTCGCGCAGGATATCCACGTTCCGGTTGGACATGCTGTCGGCCGTGAAAATGTAGTGGTCCGGAATGATGACCACCCGGTTGCGATCCCATACCTTGGCGTCCTTTCCAAACTCGCGTTTGAAAACGCCGATCGTGCCGGGTCCGCAGACATCGTGTGTCATGAGGACGTCGACGTTGACCCAGACGTTGTCGCCGGGTTGCACGTGGGTCTTTCCGGAGGCTCGGGCCAGGACTTTTTCCGTGAGTGTCATAGGGCTTGGGATCATGCATCCATCGGGGGCCTTCCGCAAGACGGGGCTTTTCCGGGCTGCGTTTTTAGTGCTGCAAGGGGTGGGGGCGGCGTGCCGCGGGGAACTCGGCCGTTGTGGGGGCGAATGAAGGAGCATTGTAGGGGCATTTCACCCTAGGGCGAAGGTCTGCACTGGGAGGGAGCCGCCGTGAACGGTTGGTCTAGATCTCCCCTTGGCCGTATCTATGGGGGGCACCTGCCCCACGGCGTTGCCGTGAACGGCCCGGCACGTTTGACGGCCCCATCTGTGCGCGGCCGCCCCAGGCGCGCAGAAGGTGCATTTCCCTCGCCAGCCCACGGCAACGCCGTGGGGAAATGCCACCTCTTCAGAGAATTAGCCCTGAAGGGGCGCCCCAAAACCTCCACGGATCAGCCTTTGCCCTGGGAAAGGAAGCCGCCAGCTGAAACCCAGCCCCCGCTAGTACAGTCGCGCCGGCTGCCCCGTGCTTTCGAGCACCGAACTCCAAAGCGAGCCGCTCGGGTCGACTTTGCGGCGGCCATGCGTGACCGTGTCCAGCGGCAGGTGCACGAACGCCCCGTGCCAGCGGCCAACGAGCATGCTTGTCTTTCCTGCCATCGCCGCATGGACGGCGTTTTGTGCCAGCAACGAGCAGTACACATTGTCCTGGGGATTTGCCGGAACACTGCGCACCAAATAACTCGGGTCGATGTATTTCACGCTGACTCCCACCCGCCGTTCCTTAAACGAGGCGGTGATCCGGTCGCGGAGGAAGAGGCCGATGTCCCCGTAAATCTTGTTTCCACTGGCGTCCGTGGCGGAGTCCGACGGCATGAGATGTTGCCCGGCCCCCTCAGATACGACGACCACAGCGCTTTTGCGTTTTGCGATGCGGTAGTGGAGTGCTTCGAGCAATCCGCCTGAGCCTTCGAGCTCAAAATGAACCTCGGGAATTAAGACGAAGTCGACATTGCTTCCCGCAAGTGCCGCGTAGCACGCGATAAACCCCGAGTCGCGCCCCATGAGTTTGAGCAGGCCTATGCCGTTGAGGGAACCGGTCGATTCGACATAGGCCGAGCGCACGGACTGGACCGCCATCGCAAAGGCCGTTTCAAAGCCGAAGCTCTTGTCCAAATACATGATGTCGTTGTCGATGGTCTTGGGAATGCCAACGATCGACTTTTTAAGCCCCCGTTTGCTGCATTCCTCAGCGATGGCGGAAGCACCCCTTAGGGTGCCGTCCCCGCCGACGACAAAAAAGATGTCGACCTTCATTTCTTCCAACAGATCCACCATTTCGCCGATGTCCTGGTGGCCCCGGGAGGCGCCCAGAATCGAGCCGCCGAAGTTGTGGATCTGGGAGACGGACTCCGGGCGGAGGGTCATGGGTGTGAACCCGTACCGCGAAATCAGCCCCTGATAGCCGTAGCGGAAGCCGTAAGTGCGGGTGATTCCGTACCGGTTGTGGCACTGGGTGACGAGTCCGCGAATGATGTCGTTCAGCCCGGGGCAGAGGCCGCCGCAAGTGACGATGGCCGCGGTGGTTTTGCCCGGGTCGAAGTAGAGATTCTCCCGGGGCCCGGCCAGTTCAAAGCTGGTGGGGTTGAGGACAGGGGAATCGGTGGCGGTGTGGTCAAAGAGAACCCGTTCCGAGTCGGAACGAAAGTTCACTTCGAAGGAGACGTGTGTCAGGGGGGAAACGAATTGGCATTCTCCGAGGTTCTGAATCGTCGTTTCCATGGGTGTATTCTAAATGAACCGTCATCAGTGGCCTGCGAGACAAGACTAAATAAAGGCCGGAATCATTTAAGGCTTTGAAAACAGGCGAGGCAAATCTCGCGCGCACTTGGCTAACGGGCGAAGGATTTCAGCAAAAACCTTTCCGATAAACAGCTGGAAAACTTTGACTAACTTCGTGTGGCCGCCTGTCGAAAAACAAAGCTGCGCCTGGTTCGGAAGGTGGGCCCCGGTGCGCCGGCGGGGGGAGGGGGCGCCGATTGAAGGAGTGCCCCCGGCCCGAGGGCGTGGGGCGCTTGCCAAGCCCGCGCGGCTAGGCCAAGCTTGCGTTTGCTCCGCGGGGTGTCTGCGCAGGCAGTGGAAGCACTGGTTGCACAGTGTCCGAGCGGTTGCTTAAGATCCCTTCCCGATTCTATCTCAACAATCCTATGCATCAACTTCCTGAATTGCCCTACGCCGTAAGCGCTCTCGAGCCACACATCGACACCCGGACGATGGAGATCCATCACGGCAAGCACCACAAGGCTTACGTGGACAACCTGAACAAGGCTCTCGAATCGGCTCCGGAACTCGCGGGGAAGGCCGCGCTGGAACTCATCCGCGACTTGGCCTCAGTGCCAGAGGGCATTCGCACCGCGGTGCGCAACAATGCGGGCGGGCACGTGAACCACACGCTCTTCTGGAGTTTGATGGCTCCAGGCGCCGGTGGGGTTCCTTCGGGCAAGCTTGCCGAGGCGATCACTGCAACCTTCGGGAGCTTTGAAGCTTTCCAGGAAAAGTTCCAGACAGCCGGCGCCACGCGCTTTGGCTCGGGTTG
Source organism: Chthoniobacteraceae bacterium (assembly GCA_947478975.1). Lineage (GTDB taxonomy): Bacteria > Verrucomicrobiota > Verrucomicrobiia > Chthoniobacterales > Chthoniobacteraceae > Chth-196. Next base: position 4,067 of record CANJYI010000085.1, on the reverse strand, counting down.
GGCTTGGCTGGTGCTCAACCACGGGAAGTTGGAGATTGGTTCCACCGCGAACCAAGATTCCCCGTTCATGGGCAAGGCCGTAGCCGGAATCGAGGGGACGCCGATCCTCGCCCTAGACGTGTGGGAGCACGCCTATTATTTGCACTACCAGAACCGTCGGCCCGACTACATGAAGGCCTGGTGGAGTGTGGTAAACTGGGCCGAGGCGGAGCGGCTTTTTGTTTCCGCACACTAAGCGGAGCGAGACGTTCTACGGGCGCGCAGGTCTTTGACGGCCTGCGCGTCTCTTTTTCAAGCCCACCCCAACGATAAATCGCCCATGTCCGGATCCAAACGAGCCACGAAAACGAAAGCCCCTCTGAAGGGAATCTGCCATCTTGCGGGAGCAGGTCCCGGCGACCTCGGCTTGGTGACGCTCAGGGTGCGCGAGTTGCTCGAGATTTCGGACGTGATCGTCTTCGATTATCTTTGCAACCCGGAGATGCTCAAGTGGGCGCGGCCCGGGGTGGAGATTATTTATGCGGGGAAGAAAGCCGGCCAGCACACGTTGCGGCAGGAGGAGATCAACGCGTTGCTGGTGGAGAAGACCAAGGCGGGAAACCGTGTGCTCCGGCTCAAAGGTGGGGATCCCTTTCTTTTCGGCAGGGGCGGGGAGGAGGCCGAGGCGCTGGCTGAGGCCGGCTTGGAGTTTGAGATTGTTCCGGGGGTGACCTCGGCGATCGCTGCCCCCGCTTATGCGGGAATTCCTGTTACGCATAGGGACTTTACCTCGTCGGTGACGATTTTTACGGGGCACGAGGATCCGACGAAGCCGGAGACGGCGTTGGATTACAGCAGGCTGGCGGCCCTGCCCGGCACCAAGGTGATGTTGATGGGGGTTGAGCGGATGGGGCCGATCACCGCGGAGCTGCAGAAGCACGGGATGCCCGCCGAAACGCCCATCGCGCTGGTGCGTTGGGGGACTACGGGCCGGCAGCAGACGCTTGCCGGAACCGTTGGGGATATTGCCCAGAAGATATTGGACACGGGCTTTCAGGCGCCGGCCGTGGCGGTCATGGGGGAGGTTGCCACGCTGCGAAACAAGTTGGCCTGGTTTGAGAAGCGTCCTTTGCGTGGAAAGCGGATCGTCGTGACCCGGACCCGCCAGCAGGCTGGGGTGTTGAGCGCGGAGCTTAGGGCGCTGGGGGCCGACGTGTATGAATTGCCCACCATTCGGATCGAGCCGCCTGAGGATTTGCGCTCGTTTGCCGAACTCGTCCAGGACGTTCACAGCTACGACTGGCTGATCTTTACGAGCCCCAATGGGGTGGCCGCGTTTTTTGAGATGTTTTTCAAGCTGTACTCGGACGCCCGCGAAATGGGCGGGGTGCGCATTGCTGCGATAGGTCCGGCCACGGCAAAGGCGGTGAAGGCGTTTCATTTGGCCGTGGATTTGCAGCCCTCCGAATATGTGGCGGAGGCGATCCTCACGGAGTTCCGCGCGAAGGTCGGCGACATTGAAAACCAGCGGATCCTTTTGGCAAGGGCGCAGGAAGCGCGCGAGGTTTTGCCGAAGGAACTGGTGAAGCTTGGTGCGATTGTGGACGAGGCGGTGGCTTACCGTACGGTGGCGGAAACGGAGGACGTCAGTGGGGGGATTGCGCGGTTCCGGAGCGAGGGGGCCGATCTGATCACCTTCACCAGCAGTTCAACGGCTGAGAATTTCATGGCCTTGAAGCTTCCTCTACCCGAGGGGCTCAAAACCGCTTCGATCGGCCCGGTCACCTCCAAGACGATGCGGGACCTGGGGCTTTCCGTGGACATGGAGGCCAAGGATTACGACATTCCCGGACTTGTTGCCGCGATCCGTACGCACTTCGGTGCGTAGGGGCGGGTCTGGGGCGCAGGCCCCAAAGCCCGCGCTCAAAACCTGCTGGGATCAGGCCATGCTGCGGATGAACTGGGCCAGTTCCACGGTGGTTTCGTAGCGTAGGAACGGGGTGATAAGATAAATGGAGCGGAAGTGCTGGAGCGCCTCCTCGCACATTTCCTTGGCGATCTGGATGCCGAGAGCCTGCCCCTCCGGCCCTTCCGCGCCACGCATGCGCTCGCGGACTTCATCGGGAATCAGGATTCCGGGCACCTCGTTGTGCAGAAAGTCTGCCTGCCTGCCGTTGAGCAGGGGCCAGATGCCGGGAAAGATGGGCACGCCGAAGGGCGCTGTGCGTTCGGCCAGCATCCGCATTCTGGCGGCGTCGAAGACGGGCTGGGTCAGCACGTAGGTCGCGCCTGCGGCCAGCTTCCGTTCCAGACGGCTCAACTGGGCATCTAGATTCCGCGCATTTGGATTGAACGTGCAGCCTGCGGAAAAGCGAGTGGGATGCTTGATCGACTTGCCATTGGCGTTCACCCCTTGGTTCATCTGCTGGACAATCTTGAGCAATTCAATCGAGGTGACGTCGTACACCGAGGTTGCGCCGGGATGGTCGCCCACCTTGGCCGGATCGCCTGTCAGCGGCAGGATGTGGTGCATCCCGAGGGCGGCGAGTCCCAGCAGCTCGCTCTGGAGGCCCAGCAGGTTTTTGTCGCGGCAGGCGATATGCAGAAGCGGGGTGATCCCCCTCTGGTGGAGCGCCGCGCCCACCGCCAGATTGCTCACCCTTAGGATTGCGAGGGAGTTGTCGGCGAGGGTAATCGCGTCGGAGCCGGCGTCTGTGAGGGCCTGGGCGCCCCTGTAATAGGTTTCGAGGTCCAGCGTCTTGGGGGTGTCCAGTTCGGTCACGATGACCGTTTTGCCGGAGGCCAGTTTTTCGAGAAGGGACGGTTCCTCGGGTGGGGAAGGGGGCGCGGGCACCCTGAGCGAGGTTGAAATTTGGGGGCGTGGCGGCTGTGTTGCGGGCGGTGCTTTTTCGAGGACCGGCTGCAAGGGGGCCAGCGCTTCGGCCAGAGCGGCGATGTGGGCGGGAGTCGTGCCGCAGCAGCCACCAACCAGCTTTGCGCCCTGGCGGGCCAGTTCCACCCCGATGCGCGCAAAGTACTCCGGCGTGGTGTCGTACTGGAAGCGGCCTTCACTAAAGCGCGGGTAGCCAGCGTTCGCAAAAACAGCCAGCGGCAGGTCCGCTGGCAGCGCGCTGACAATGCGCAGCATCGCCTGCGGGCCGTGACCGCAGTTGAGGCCGACGATATCGGCGCCCTCCGACTGCAGGGCGCGGAAGGCTTCCAGTAAGGGCATTCCTCCAGCGAGAGTGCCTTCCGGCGTGCTGGCGAAGGAGCAAATCACTGGGCGCTGGGAAAGGCGCTTTGTCACGCGCAGGGCGATCTGCATCTCTGAAAACGCAGCAAAGGTTTCCAAAAACAGCAAATCCACCCCTCCCTCCAGCAGTGCGGAGATCTGCTCTGCAAAGAGGGCTTCCGCGTCTACGCCAGCCTCATTCAAGCGGTCGGGCGAAAGGCCGAGGGGGCCGACGCTGCCGGCGATCCACGCCGAAGCGCCCGCCGCTTCACGGGCAAGCAGCGCCGCCGCCTTGTTGATGTTTTCCACGTGCGCCTCAAGCCCGTGTCTGGCGAGCAAGTGGCGGTTTGCTCCAAATGAGTTGGTCTCCAACAATTGCGCGCCTGCCGCCAGATATTCCTGATGGACCGAGCGGATCAGGTCGGGTTTGACGAGGTTCAGCTCTTCAAAGCACCGCTCCCGGGACACACTGCGTTCCATAAGCAGAGTTCCGGTCGCACCGTCTCCGGTGAGAACTCGGGTCTGCAATTGTGCGAGAATATCCATGAAGCTTTGACGGTAGGCGGCAACTGCGGAGGCCGCTCTCCAGTGAGCGACTTTGCGCCCCGGAGGGCGCAGACTTTACTGCATCAGTTTTGCCAGCGAAGGGGAGATCGCGTCGGCCCAGATCTGGTAGCCCTTCGGGCTCAGATGCAGCAGGTCGGGCATGACTTCACGGGTGAGGGTACCGTCCGGCTCCAAAAACTTCGCTCCGATATCGAGGAAAAACACCCGCTTGCCGTCGTCCAGTTTGGCAATGTGCCCGTTCACAGTGTTGAGCTTTTCGCGGGTCGCGGCCTGGGTGGTTTTGTCGCCA
>CANJYI010000084.1 GCA_947478975.1 Chthoniobacteraceae bacterium | reverse complement strand
TTGGGGATTCCAGGCCCGCTCACAATCAGCGGCACACGCACCGAATGCTCGTAGAGGTTCTGCTTTCCGATGAGCCCGTGCGAACCGCGGGCCACGCCGGAATCCGCGCTGAAGACCACGATGGTGTTGTCCGCAAACGGGGAGGCCTCGAGCGCGTCCAAGATGCGCCCGACCTGCGCATCCAAGTAGGACACATAACGGTAATAGTCAGCCAGCATCCCGCGGACTGCTTCCGGCGAGCGGGGGGAAGGCAGGAGCAACTCGTCCCGCACGGTCATCTCCCCGTTGTCAAAGGGATGGACCTTCGCGAAGTTCGAAGGCAGGGGAATCGCCGCGGGGTTGTACTGCACGGGAAAGGATTTAGGGACGATGTGCGGATCGTGCGGCGCATCAAAGGGGATGTAGCAAAGGAAGGGAGCGCCCTTGTGCTTGGAAAGAAACTCCACTGCCTCGTCTGCAAACACCTCGCAGGCATGCTTGTCTGGGGTGAACGGTTTCCGCAGCACACCGTCCTCCAGATTGCGCAGCGGCGTGTGCAAGGGATCGCCCATTCCGCCAGTGAACATCGCTCGAGCGAACTGGAAGCACTTGCTGATCGACGCGCCTCCGTTGTGCCACTTGCCGCTCACAAAGGTCGTGTAGCCGGCGCCGTGGAACGCCTCCGGCCAGGTCGTGTCGCGCATCAGCGCCTCATCAACATGCTTGAGAGGCTGGCCGGAAAGCAGCATGGCGCGGGAGGGGATGCAGGTTGCCGGGTTGTTGCTCCCGGCCATGTAGGCACGGTTAAAGGACAAGCCACGCCGTACCAAGCGGTCCAAATTCGGGGTGGAAATGACAGGATTCCCCAGTGCCCCAATGGTGTCGGCACGCTGGTCGTCCGCAAACAGAAACAGGATGTTCGGAGGAGGTTGCTGGGCGGCATTGGACATTGCCAAGGCCGTCGCCCAAAAAAGGACGCAACTCACAAATGCCAGCAGGGGGTGGGATGTCGCACGCATTCCCCGATAAGTAGTTTGAGCAACCCCGGGAACAAGCCGCAATCCGTCCGCCCGAATATTGGGCGTGGCCCAAGGCTTCCAAGGAAGCAAGGGGCGGTGTTCCTAGAGTCAGAAGGCGGTTGCTTCACTCGGGACAGAGCGCGATGTGTGGGGCATATTGGGACGCCCTACAAGGGGCGATCCAGAGCGTCCGTGGTCGGTCATGCCGCAGTTTTTTGCCATAGGTCCGAACAGGGCGTCTTCTCGCGTCATTCACTTCGGGCCGACAGCCAGAATATATTTTGCGGAATTTAATCGGAACTTCATTAGCATGCGCGCATGAACATCGAACAGGATCTGCTCCGACTCATGGCCAAGCCCGGCTACCAACCGTTGGACAAGATCGGTATTTCCCGTCATTTCGGCCTCCCGCCAGCGGAACGACGCAAACTCCGCGACCTGTTGGACGGCCTCGAACAGGCAGGCACCATCGCGCGAATCCGGAAGAGCTTTTATGTTCTGCCCTCCACCGCGGACCTTGTCACAGGCACAGTGCTCGCCTTCCCCGGCGGCAACGCAAAGATCATCAACACCGAGGGCGGTGCGGGGGACGTTTTTGTCGCCTCCCCAAACCTGGGCACGGCCATGCACGGGGACCGCGTCGTTGCACGGATCATGCACGAGGGCCGCGAACAGCCGCGCGGCGGCCCCTCCCGCGGCCCCGAGGCGCGGGTCATCCGCATCCTGAGCCTGGCCAACCCCACCGTCGTCGGAACCGTCGCCGCCACCAAGGGGTTCCTTTACGTCATCCCCGACGACCCGCGCATTCCCCAAGACATCTACCTGCGCAAGGGAGAGGTTGCGCTGGCCCGCCAACCGCAGGAGGGGGACAAGGTCGTGGTGCGCCTGGATCCGTGGGAGTCGCGTCATGTCAACCCGGTCGGCGAGGTGGAGGAGGTTTTGGGACGGGCGCACGAGCCCGGCGTCGACCTGCTCTCAATCGTGCGCAAGTACAACTTGCCCGTCGAGTTTCCGGAGGAGGTCCTGGCGGAGGCTGGTGCGATCCCGGAGGTTGTCCCCCCCTCGGACTGGCGCGGACGCGAAGACCTGCGGGAGCAACCCGTCGTCACGATCGACCCGGACGACGCCAAGGATTTCGACGATGCCATCTACGTGGAACGGCGCCGCAACGGCTGGCATCTGGCCGTCCATATCGCCGACGTGGCCCACTACGTCCGGAGGGGCACCGCCCTCGACAAGGAATCGCGGCACCGCGGGAACTCGACCTACCTGGCCGGCCGCGTCATCCCGATGCTCCCGGAACGGCTCTCCAACGGGGTCTGTTCGCTGAAGCCGGGAGTGGAACGCCTCGCCTTCTCGGCCTTCATCGATTTTACCGAACAGGGCAAGGTGCGGGAGGTCCGGTTTGCGCGCACGGTCATCCGGAGCATCGCCCGCCTCACCTACAAGCAGGCCTATGCGATTCTCGAGGACAGGGTCCACGGCCGCGAGGACCTGCCCTCCGTACCCCCGGGGTCGCGCTGCTACACCGAACCGGCCGTCCAGGAGCGCGTGCGCGCCGCATGGGAACTCGCAAGCCTGCTCCGCCAAAAGCGCTTCGAGTCGGGCTCGCTCGAACTCGACTTTCCCGAGGTCAAAGTCTGGCTCGACGGGGAAGGCCGGCCGGTCCGCCTCGAGAAGATTGAAAACGACATCTCCCACCAGCTCGTCGAGGAATGCATGCTCGCGGCCAACGAGGCCGTGGCCGGCGCCATCAAGCGGGCCAACAAACCCTGCGTCTACCGGATCCACGAAGCCCCCGATCCGGACCGAATCGGCGAGTTCCGGGAAAAGGTGTTGCAGTACGGTTACCGTACGGGCGATCTGACAAAGCGCACGGAGGTGCAAAAACTGCTGGCCCTCCTCAGGGGCAAACCGGACGAGGCGTACTTGAAGGTGGAGTTCCTAAAAAGCCTCAAAAGGGCCACCTACGACATAAAGCCTATAGGCCACTACGGCCTTTCCAAGGCCAACTACACCCATTTCACCAGCCCGATCCGGCGCTACGCCGATCTGCTCGTGCACCGCGCCCTAGCCGGTGAATCCGCCGGCCCTGCCGGGGAGTTGTCGGCCGCCGCCGCGCACATTTCCGCCACCGAGCGCGTTTCAGCCGACGCCGAAAAGGACTCGGTACAGCGCAAGAAGCTGGAGTATTTCGAACGCCAACTGCGGGCAAGGCCCCCCGAGACATTTGCGGCCACCGTCATGGATGTGCGCAGTTACGGCCTCGTGGTGGAGTTGCCGGATGTCCTCTTTACGGGCCTCATCCACGTCAGCCAACTGCCCGAAGACTTTTACATTTTTGATTCGGCGCAGCTCGTCTTCCGGGGCAAGAGCACCAAGAAGCGCTACCAGGTCGGAACCACCCTGCGCGTGCGCGTCTCCCGCGTGGACGTCCACAAGCGTCAGGTCGACTTTGTGCCCATAGCCGACGGTGCAGCACCGGAGGGCGCCCGCACCACCCGGACACCACGGACACCGCGTGCAACCCACAGAAAACCGGAACGGCAAAAAGAAGCACCAAAGGGCCCGCCGAAGAGGGCGCCAAAAAGAAGGCCAAAGCGGAAGTAGTCCAGCCTGGCGTGCCTGCGTAGAAATCCCACTCAAACCGCAAACCCTTCCGGGCGGCACAGCCCGCCCAGCGCTCACCCCTTTTGAATTGCCGGCACCGGGATCTCCGGCAGCCCGGGGATTGCGATGACGCCGTTTGCCTCGTCGTAGTATCCAACCAAAAGCCAGAGCACCAGACCACTGAGCAAAAGAAGAAATAAGCCGGCCCCGGCGTGCGTGTTGGCCAATTCCTCCGGCGGGCGTCCGGCCGCCCGTCCGTGGACCATGGCCAGCGGCGTTGGCGCGCGGTGCCTAAGCGCGTGCAACAGCAGTCCGGCCAGATGGAGCCCGATCAAGCCCACCGCGGCGCAGGCCAGGCGGCCGTGCCACGTCTCCACGAGGTCTCCTTCAAACCCGCTGTAGATCAGAGCCGCGAGGCAGGCGTAGATGCCCGCGGCAAAGGCGGCGGAGCCCGGATTGAGCCCCACCGCCGTATCCCGTTCGCCCCGCAATACCGAACCGAGGTAGCGGACTGTACTGCGTGGCGAATGAAAAAAAGTAGCCCACCGCATGTAGCGGCTGCCGGCAAAGCCCAACAGGATTCGCACGCCCAAAAACCATACCGCCAGGTACGCGGCCGGGATGTGCCACCGGAACCAGGAACTCTCCGGGTCAAACTGAAAGCCCAACACCAACGCCGCAGTCAGCGAGAACGAAAACCCCCAATGGGTGATTCTCGCGGGCCAATCCCACACCAGTACCGTTCCCTCACCCGGCAACTGCCGACTCATGCGAACGCCTTGGTTAGTGGGTTCGGACGGACTTCAGCGCCCCGCCCAGCGAGCCACGCCCGCCAGGCCTTGGCATCAAAGCCGAAATCACGGCCCGTCGCCACCGCCAGCTCCGAGCGCGCCGCACGCGCCAGACAAACGCGCGCCTCGTCCAAAAACTCGCACAACCGGACCGCCCCCTCCGGATCACCACACCGCAAGAGCGCCCGTGAAAGGGCCATCTGCAAATAGGCCATGCGCTCGCCCGGCACATTCTGGCAGGCCCGCAGGTCCCCTGCCCGCGGGACGGCGTGAGTACGTTCGAAAACCGTTCCAAGCACGTGCAGCAAGGGCCCCCGCCCCTCGGCGCAGGCCAGTCGCTCAAAGCCGCAGGCAAGGCTGTAAAGGTAACCCCAAGCCGACCGAAGCTCCGTGTGCAGCTCAGTCGGATCGACGCTTATCTTAAATGCCAGCCGCGACAGCAGCGGTACCGAGCGCATCTCGCCTGCGTGCGCCAGACTCCCCAGCATCAGTGCCGACACGGGCGCGTACCCCTGGTCGGGCATGAGGTGCTTGGTGCCCTTTCCACCGAAAACCTCCGTACTCAGCACGGGGACTTCCAGTGCGTTTCCCACCTCCGCCAGATAACGCTCAATGCCTCGGGGGTGTCGCAGAAAACAAAGAACCCGCTCTACTCCCGCGTGGGGTGCCGCCGCAAACGGCTCCAAGGCCGCGAGCGCCCTCTCCCTTGGAATCAGGCACAGCATTGCCGAGGCCGCGAGCGACTCGTCCAAGTCAGTGGTGGAGGCGACCTTTTTCGCCATCTCCTCCGGAGTGAGCTTGAAACCAAAATCATCCTCTGGGAGGTCCGTTGCCTTGAGCATCCCCTTTTCAATCAGCGTCTGCTGGAGGTCGCGCACGGGGATGTCGCGCAAGATTCTGCCCGAGGCTACGGACAGATGCACTGCGTTGGCGGCAACCATCCCCATCACGCAGAGGTCGCGTTGCATGCGGGCCGCCGAAAGCGCGTCGTGTGTTGCGGAGTAAGCCTTGCCGGCAATCAGCACATTATCCAGCGTGAGCGGCACCATCGCGGAGTACGGGATCGTCACCTGGTAAAGCGCCTTCCAGTTGGTCGGAATGAACCCCGCCTTCGCCGCGTCACTAGTGGCGAGCCCCTTGATGTCGGGATTGGATTCCACCCGGAACACGCCGTCCGCAAACCGGCGCCCCGCCAACAAATCGAGAAAGGTGAGCGTCTTTCCGCCGCGAATGTGGCGCGACTCTCGGGGCGCCAGATAGAACGGAGGAGGAACGTGCTTCTGCTCCAAAGGCACCTTGCTGTTGCGGCGCATCGAAAGGATGAAGCGGGTGGTGTCGAGCGCGCTGCGTTCGTCACAGGGCGAAAGAAACGGCCGCAGCGCTTCCGGTCGGCCCGGCTTGTAGCCTGCAAAGGAGGCCCAGAGCGTCAGCTCATCGTGCTCACCTCCAAACGAGTAGGCGCACCCACCCCACGCCGCGATGGCGCCGTCTCCCGTCGCGTCAATGAAACGCAGCGCCTCCACCGCGACCAGACCAAAGGGCGTAATCACATAGACGCAGGTCACATTCCTGCCGCTTCTCGCCACTCCCGTGGTGGCGCATCCGAAGAGAATCCGGGCGCCCGCCTTGCGCACGCCCCGGTAAAAACCCGGTGCATTGAGGCCGTCATTTTTTGCATCCATGGCGCCGTAATACTCGTCGAAGGCCTTGGTGCGCTTTCCATACCAGAGGTTGGTGACCCCGCCGACCGTGTTCGTCCCGCCAAGCTCAAACCCACGCTCCAGACAGACGGTTTGCATTCCCAGCGCCGCACTGGCATAGGCCGCCGCGTTTCCACTCGTGCCGCCCCCCACAACGAGAAGCTCCGCCCTCAATGCGGTCTGCGGTGGCTGAAAGCGCACCGCGCGCTCCACCGCCCCCGGTTCCTCAAAACCATGATCCACAAATGTGTGCGCCACGAACTTATCAGGAGCGGGATGCACCGCGACCCCACGGTTCCAAAACTCGAAGGCAGTCGCATCTCCTTCCCTAGGTGCCGGCCGAGGTGAAAGCCGTGCAACGGCATTCGGAAAAGCTGCAAACAAGGACTTCCAGTCCTTGAGAATGAGCGAGCCCTGGGCCCCGTTGGAAACCGCCATCGGCCCAAACACAAGCAGGTTGTCAAAACCTTCCACCGTTCCATTGGGGCACTCCAGTCGGTCGCTTCCGCTGCTCAGGCAACCATCGGCCCCTCGAAAACGCTTTTCTGAGCCGCTCCAGGGCATCTCCAACGCGGCTGCGTACACCGTCTCAAAATCAAGGGACGCGGAAAACGGACCGGACGCTGAAGAATCCAGTTCGATTGAAAATTCCGCAAAGTAGTGGTGAACGTCCACTGCCACGCGGGCACCGTTGGCCGACGTGTAGGAGGCACTCCGGGCTGCAACCGAAGTGGCCAGATCGGCGACGTAATGGAAGCGGCGGGGCCCCGTGACCGCGGTAAATTTGACGCCGCAGGCGCGCGCCAGCGTTGCCTCGGGCGTGGCGTCCACCACCCAGGAACTCTCGATCGCAAACAGCCCGGTTTTGCCGCCGAAGACCGCCCCGCGGAGCCGCCCCCCGGAGCCCAGCGCCCCTGCAACCGAGGCGTTGTAAAGAAAGCGCACCCCCGCCTCGGAAAGACGCTCCTCGATCTCCAGAGCCGCCTTCGAAGCGTTGAAATAAGTGCGGCCGTCCTTTGCTTCTGAAGTCGCCTCGGCCAAAACGCCTCGGACCACGGAAGGGAAGGCGCCTTCGTCGGAGGTTTCAATCCACGGGCGCAGACACGCTATTCCCTCGAAAAAGGGATTCACCCGGTCCATGACGAGAACCGTCCGCTTGCCGCTCAATGCGGAGTCGAGCGCCAGTTGGCAGGCGAACAAAGTGCTGCCGCAAATGAGTGCCTCCGCCGGTTCCAAAAACCGGATGCGCGTCGTGCCGTCCCCAGGGAATACGGCCGGAACGGCATCAGCGGCCCCGTAGAGCGGGCGGCCCGTGATGGCGGAAACCGCAAGGGCCCCGCTGACGGATTGAAGGAAGGCCCGGCGATCGAAAAGGGGGTGGCTCACGGGCAGGAGAATCCGCCCTCCGAATGCGGCTGTCAACGTCTCCAAGAGCCCCACCGCAGGGCACCACTGCCGCGGCAAACAAATGAGTGCGTCCTGTTTATTACTGCCTCGCAGCCCCAACGGCCGTGACGAACAAACCCGCTAAAAACAGGCATTGCACCTGCAGCGGCAGCCTCTGCCAGGGCGTCCACTCGAATGCTAAAACTCTTCTGTTCACTTTTGTGTCTGCCGTGTTGGATCACGGTTATGCTCACCCGCCCCCCGCTTGTTTCCTTCGTCGCGCTGCTCTGCGCGCTTGTTTCCCCCCCTGCTCAACTCAGCGCGCAAAAGGCCACCGCACCCATCGCCGCGGAGCTGAAGCCATTCGTGGATGCACACGTCCTTGCCGGGGCGGTGACTCTCGTCGCTTCCAAGGAACAGACGCTCGATTTGTCCGCCGTGGGCTATGCTGATGTGACCAACCAGAAGCCGATGCCCAAGGACGCCCTGTTCTGGATCGCATCAATGTCCAAACCGATCACCGGCGCCGCGCTGATGATCCTTGTCGACGAGGGAAAGGTCAACGTGGACGATCCGGTGGAGAAGTACCTCCCCGAGTTCAAAGGACAGATGGTGGTCGCGGAAAAGGACGACGCCCATGTTCTTTTGCGGAAGCCCGCCCATCCAATCACCGTTAAAAACATTCTCAGCCACACCAGCGGTCTTGCATTCAAATCGCCCATCGAGGTTCCGGCGCTTGATTTGTATCCTCTCGCCACCCGCGTGCGCAGCTATGCGGCCCAACCGCTCCTCTTCGAGCCAGACTCCAAGTATCTCTACAGCAACGAAGGCATCAACACCGCGGGGCGGATCATCGAAGTGGTCACCGGGATGTCCTACGAGTCCTTTCTCGAGGAGCGCCTTTTCAAGCCGCTGGGAATGAAGGACACCACCTTCTGGCCAAGCCCCGCACAGATCGCGCGCATCGCCAAATCCTACAAGGGCAACAAAGACAAATCCGACATTGAGGAGATTCCTGTGGGGCAGTTGACGTACCCCCTCGACGACCGGACCCGCCAGCCCATGCCTGCGGGCGGTCTCTTTTCCTCCGCCGAGGACGTGGCCCGGTTCGGACAGATGGTGCTGCGCGGCGGAGAATGGGGCGGGAAACGCCTTCTTTCCGAGGCTGCAGTCAAGGCCATGACCTCACGGCAAACCTCCGACAGCATCAAGGAGGGCTACGGCTTTGGTTTTTCGGTGAACGGAAGCACCGTTGGCCACGGCGGCGCCTACAGCACGAACCTCTCGATCGACACGCAACGGGGGCTGGTGTTGGTGTTCATGGTCCAGAACGCAGGCTGGCGCAGCGACGAAGGAAAAAAGATCCAGCCAGCGTTCACCAATGCCGCGTTGGCGGCGTTCGGAAAATAGGAGACGGCTTCCACCGTAGAACTCTGAACCGGTAAATCTTCGTTCTAACCAAGTCGGCCAGCCAACAAACCGCCGGACAAAAGTGGCAGGTAGCTGAACTTTTTGCTAAACGTTGGCTGTGAAAAAAAGTGCAGTAAAATTCCGGTCCTTCGCAGAAAGCGGGGCTGCGGACATGCAGTTTTATCGCTCGCTGCCCCCTGAGCAGCGGATGAAGATTTTTTTCGCATTAAATCCGTGCCAATCCAGCCATGAAAATGGACCAAGATTAGAGAGAATTTATCGGATTGTTAAACGAGATGGGAGTACGCTGGCTCCTGGTAGGGGGGCACGCGGTGGCC
>CANJYI010000083.1 GCA_947478975.1 Chthoniobacteraceae bacterium | reverse complement strand
GCTTCTCGGTATGAAGTTGAGAAGCTGCTTGAGAACGATAATGTCGGTGCGGGCTGGTTTTTGGTTCACACCCCTACTGAGTGGTAGGGATCCTTTCTCCAGCCCAACTTTTTTTTACCCTGCCACTTCATTCCTGTGGGACGGCTGTGCGCGGGGAATGTTTCCTTGGAGGGCGGCATGGTGCCGAGTTTGTTCAAGCCGAGCCATTGCTCGGCGAAAAGGCGCAGGGAACGATCGCCGCGCGGCGAGTCAAGCAGGCGGTCGGTTTCGCTGCGGATGGCTTCGGCAGTCATCGGACCGTTGGCAACATGCGAGCGCAAGGCTTCATCAGGCGGGCCTGCGGTGAGAAAGTAGGCGAGGCGGGTGGCAAGCTGCATCGGCGTGACGGTCCTCGCGTCCGATTCCGGTTCGGTGAGAAACAAAAACTCTGTGGAACAGAGAAGCGCCTTGAAGACTGGCTTCGCGGCATCGGCGTAACGCGTCATGCCATCGAGGTTTTTTTGCAAGGTGGCCGCATAAAGCGCAATGTCTTCTGCATTTACCTCGCGACGAAAGAGGCAGCTGGCCAGGGCTTTCAGCTCGGTTTGCAGCCGGGCGGGATCGATTTGTTTTTCATCCGGCGCGATGCCGGCAAAGAGCATCAACTTGGCGGGATGCGGCTTGTCGTGGCGCACTGGGCCGGAGATCTGCCAGTAATGCACACGGACCTCGGGCCCTTGGTAAAGGTGCTTGTAGAGTTTGTCGCGTTCCGCCCGGAGGGCGAGATTCTCCCAGATGTGCTTCTCGATCTTCGGCACGGTCGAGTCGTATTTGTCGAGCTTGGTGGATACGAACTGGCCGCGCGTACCCTTTGGGGGGCCGTCGATCCAAGAGAGGTATGGCACGGTGCCTCGATCCAGCCAGATCCGCGCGCGGACTGTGACAAACCGGTCATCTGGCAACTCGGTGGAGTGAATGATGTTTGGGGGAATGAGCCGCCAGCCATTGCCTTTCATTCCTTCCAACTGCCTGCCAATGCCGAGTTGCATCGGCTGCGATTCATCGTAATAGGACTTCAGGTCTTTGTAGTAGGGCAACAAGAGTCCAAGCATGAGATCCTTGCCATAGGGATGATGCCGGTTTGCTGCCGTCGCCTCGACTTCAACGTCGTACCAACCGGAGTGCGGCACGCCGGCATCGCCCAGCCGGCTCAGGAAGAGTTTGCTGTCAAAGATCAGTTCCTTGTTGCGCAAGCCGTGGCTGAGATGGATGTAAGCCGGGCCGTTCGCTTTTTCCGCGCTGATGACGCCCAGACCGAACGCATCGTTGAGGGGGGACATGTTCTCTGCGCTGTCCTTCCATTGTTTTACCTCCGGTCTCCCATTCACGTCGGCGAGGTCGTAGGCATGATCGAGCACCGCATCGGCGGCTTTTAGGTATTGCTCCAGATGATGCCGCGACGTGTGCAATGCCGAACCAATATTGCGAAAGCCTTCCATCTCGTCGTCGCCGGGAAAGCTCGTCGTGGGATCAAAGTCGCCATCGAATCCAAAGAGATCCTGGATTGTATGGCGATACTCAGCACGGTTCAGCCGCCGGTGTACCACGCGTGCGCCTCTCTCTTGAGCGTTAGACTGCACTTGCAGGAGCTGTTCGTCGATCCATGCGAGCAAAGTCCGTCGCTCCTCATCGCTCGGTTGTTTCTTTTTCGCAGGCGGCATCTCGCCGAGCTGGAGTTGATGCAGGACCTCCTGCCAACGCTCGGCGGTATTGATGTCCGTGCCGACGCTCAATGGTAAATCATCAAGCCGCCGGTCGCCCTTTTGCACGTCGGCATCGTGACAGCCAAGGCAATACCGTGACAGGAAGGCGTCGGGTTTGAATGTGGCGGTGTCCGCGGCGTGGAGCATGCTGGACGCCGGCACGAGAAAGGCAACGAGAGGCAGGCGCATACTAAACCAGAAATTCATTGAGGTTCCCGGCGCTCGATCCGAACTTGTCCCGCTCGATCCCCATTTGCTGCAGCAGCGTGACGAAGAGGTTGCAGAGGGGTGTCTGTTGGCGGCCTTGTTTCGGGAAGAAGAGATGGCGTCCATGCTTGAAGCCGCCGCCGGCGAGCACCAAAGGCAAGTTGGTGTTCGCGTGTGCGCTGGCATTGCCCATGCCGCTGCCGAAGACAACGGTGGTGTTGTCCAGCAAGGAACTCCCGCCGATGTCTTTCATTGTCGAGAGGCGTTCCAAAAAGTAATCCAGTTCAGCCATCAACGCGGACTCGATGATGTGCAGTTGGTGCAGTTTGTCCGGGTCCTGACCAGTGTGTGAAAGGTCGTGGTAGCCGCGATTGATCCCTGGGATGGTTGTTACCGGTAGCGACCCGCCGATATTGAACGTGATGATGCGGGTGGCGTCGGCTTGGAGCGCCATTGCTGCGACATCAAAATTCGCACGGACGCGGTCCATACAGCCATCGTTTTTCCACGCAGGCTTTTTGCCTTCGGTCACCGGGAGCGGTTTGTCCAGCCAGGCCATGTTTGTGGCATTGGTTTGTGCAAAATCGCGCACCGCCCCCATGAACTCATCCATCTTCTCGCGGTCCCAACGGTCCAAATGCGGTGCGACGCGCTTAGCATCCTGGCTGATCAGCGCGAGCGCGGATTCATTCCCGGCCAACTCCGCGCGCCTGGCTTCTGCGGCGGACTTGCGTTGGGGTTGAAAGAGCATGTCAAACGCTGCCCCCGGGTCTTCTATCTTTGGCACCGCAATCCCAGAGCGCGTCCATGAGATCGCATCGCCGCCGCCGACTCCCAGACAGAGCGACGGAAAGCGCGTCAGCCCGCCGCAGTGCTCTTCGACCAACTGGTCCAGCGACACACAACCGTCCGCAAACCCGGCGGCTTGCTCGCGGCGCACGCCGCTCAGAAAAGCATGCACTCCGTAGTGCCCGCCCTGAACGCCGGGATGCTCGAGTTGCGAAAACACGGTCATCTTCTGCTGCCAGCGCTCAAGCGGCTTCAACAAGGTGGTCAGCTCCAGTTCGGGCCCTTGATGCGTCGGGAAAAACGATTCGGGCCGCAACCCAAAATCCATCCCAATGCAGACGAGACGCCGTGGGGCCTTGGTTGCGTCGGCACCATGCAGGGCGAGGCTCGAGAACCAGGGAAAGGTGAGGGCGGTGGCGCCCATGGATTGGAGAAATTGTCTTCTGTTCATCGAAGATGTCTTCATTGTACGGATGCTACGTTGGCTTTGTTGATCTTCGCTTCGCCGGTCTGCTGAACGGGCTTCTTGGTGGCGGGTAGTGAAATCTCGCGGAGGTCTAAGGATTCGATGGTCCCGTTACGGCGCCTTCTCCACCACGAGGATTCCCCACGGGCTTAGTGCGGGGACTGACGCGAGGGTCGATGCGCCGGCGGTGGTTGTGGTGAGGGTGGTTTCGCGAATGAGGCCTCGGTAGTTCTTGTCCTTCTCGGCCTGAGCATGCAGCGCCGTGTCATAGGGAAGTGGCTCGCGCAGCGTCACCCTGAGCGCATGCTTCCCGAAGAATCTCGCGGTGGGCAGGCGGACCGTTTTGGCAGTGCCTTGCTCGCGTTCAACAAGGTGGATAACCACGGGTGCATTGGCATCGCCGGGCTTGGCTCGGATGAAGGCGCTGAGCTTGCCGCTGCCTCCCTCGAAGCGGACGGGGGCATCCTCGCCAAATCGCGTGTCTTGCAAATCGTAGCCGCCGACGGCTGCCTCTTCGTAGCCATCAAGGATATCCGCATTGGCTCGGACGAATCCTGTCAGGTCGGCGAGCCGTTCCTGTGCGATGAAGATGCGGGGCAGTTTACTCCATGGAATCCGTGGCTCCCGTGTGACCGGATCGAGGACAACGTTCTGGAACTGGTCCCAGGGCACGATGTAAAGATTGCCCGTGGCATAGCTCGTCGCCCAGATCCAGCGGTACTCTTCGGCAGGCATATCTTCCTGGCCGGTGAGCACAAAGAGCTTCTTTTCCCTCCGCGCTGTGAGGCCGATCTCGCGGATACGGCTCGGGTTGATGACCTCCTTCGTCCCGTCCATGGTTCGGAAACGCACCTCGGTCATGCGATAGTCAAAAACCTGCATAAAGGGCGGGTCGGTGTGGCAGTTCGTGCTGAAGGTGAGTTTGCGGCCTGCATGCTTCTCGATCTCGGTTCGGGCCCAGCGGTGGAACTCCACCAGTTCGGCGTCGGGGATGGCGTCACGGCGGCCCTTCTTCCCCCAGTCGAAAAAGCCTTCATCCGGGTCATCGCGCTGAAAACTGGAGACGCCCAAGTCTACCAGTCGCTTTGCGCGTTCTAGGTAAAGACGGCGGTATTCCGGGTTAGCGTTGTCGGCGCGGAAGGGGGGCTTGTCGCCTTGTCCATTCGTCCCGATCGGTCTGTTCTCGCGGTCACGCAGGGCGAGGGCGGGATCAAGCAAGGTCATGCCCAGACTGCCTTGGAACTCCCATCCCCTGGCCCGGACGCTCTTGATGAAGGCTTCGTCCTCGATGTAAGACCACACGCCGCGCGTAATGTGGAAGTCGCTTCCGGAGCCAAGGATCCGCTCCGCAGAGACGCCGGGCTGCTTGAGTGAGAATAGCCGCATGCAGACATCGCTGAGCTTCGGCATCTCAGGTGTGAAGCCGGAGGGCTGGGCGATTTGGCTAAAAGTGGCGTCAGGAGCAATGGAGGAAGCTCCAGTCTCGGCGGCATACAATGCGGCGATCTGTGCAACCACTAGGGAGACGAGGAGTGTGAGGAAGGATTTCATGCAGCTGTCGCGGTCTTAAAGGTAAAGCGAGTGTGGTCTCACTGATTGAGGTCACGGCGTTATTTGGGTCCCACGGGTGGCTCCGTTCTTGCGGATGCTTACGGACGCGCGGACATCATCCACGAAATGCCCTGCGAAGGTCACGTGGTCGGGCGTTGGTGCCAGGCTATCGCGACTCTGAGGAATGGGGCTGAAGGACACCTTCAGCAACACCATCTGCGTCCCCGGCGGCAGCAGCAGACGGGTGGAAGCGTTTTGCCAGGTGGCCGGATCGCGGTCCAACGGACGGCACATGCCAACGCTATGGGCCAGAGCATCGTCCATGAGATTTTCTTCCGTGGGAAAACGCGGCCCAAGTGCCCAAAGAGTGACCACACCGTCAGAGAGTTCAGCATCTGGGAAAGGCGCCGCATTGAACAGTGCTGACAGCGTGATTACCACCTCGCCGCCAGCCGCCTCGCGTAGAAAAGGCCGCACATCGATGACACGCATCAGATCGCCCTGCCGGCTTGGCTTTGAGAAAGTCTTGCCTTCAAAGTCAGAGCGCAGCAATCGTGCCATCTTCCTGCCTTCCTTTGGTGTCACTCCCTGCTGTGCGCCGATCACCTCCGAGTAATCCCCACCCCACCGATTCAGCTCCTGCGGCACGCCCGTGACCAAGGGCGCAGGTCCACTTTCAAAGCTCTCCTGAATGAGCGATACCACCTTTCCGAAGGAAGGCGCAACATAGGCAAACACTACAGACGTGCAGAGTAGGCCCAATACAATCCCCGCCGCTGCAGCGGTGAGCGGACGCCAAGAGAGCCATACAGACCCATGGGGGCGCGATTCAGTCCGGGTCGTCTTTGTTATCAGCAGCGTTTTCGCCGCTGCGCTTAGTCCCACGTCGAGGTTGATATAGCGGACGTAGGCGAGGCGGAAATCAGCGTCATCACGAAGGGAGGATTCGAGTTGCGCGATCTCCTCCGCGGAGGGAGAGGCGCTACCATCACGACAGCGGCGGACGAGGTCGAAGGGAGAGTAGTCTGGGTTCATTTGAGTTCCTCTGAGGCGAGCACACGTCGTGTGCAGTCCATGAGTGTGAGCCGGGCACGGTGGAGGCTTTTGTAGAGCGCCATCGCCGTCCGGCCCATTTGAGCGGCGAGTTCGTCAATCTTAACGCCGGGTGAATAAGCGGCTTGGACGAGTCGGCGTTGCTCCTCGGGGAGCTTTTGCAGGCAGGCACTGAGTGCACGGCGTTCAGCTTCGAGCGCGTTTGTTTGCTCAAAGATCATTTGTCCGAGCAACTCGAACACCTCATCCCCAAAGGTGTGCCGGTCGCGTGCGCGATCGCGCCGGAATGCGAGCGCCTCCATCCTCGCCACGCCAAAGGCCCAGCGACAGAAGGACTGAGTGTCCATGCTCGCATCGAACTTCCTCCATAGGACCACCGCCACATCTTGCATTACCTCGCGTTCCTCTTCATGGGAGAAGAGCAGGGACCGGACGAACACGCGCAACGACTCCTCGTGCTCCATGAAGAGCCGAAGAAAGTGGCCATGCTGAGCGCGGTCGGATTCGGTCATTCAGCAAGGATGCTCCACGAAGCCGCCGCGTTTGCCGGAAAAAGTTTCTGACAGCAGAAAAGGACCGGTGGATGCGAGCCACGTTTCCGGGCCCCTATCGCCCGCTGACACGCCGCAAGTCAGGAGCGGTTCTTCCGATGGCGGCGTACAATGCGGTGCGCACGCCGTGTTGGAGGGACCGCAGCAATGGGGCGTCGTTGCACACCCATTTGACGGTCCATGCGCTTGGGTGGGAGAGGGGGCTGACGCCGAGCCAGCTTTCCGGGGAATGCAGGGCAAGGACTTGCTCCCAGCAGGCGGATTGCGCGCAGAGGGCGGGGCAGACCACCACGGCGCTCCCGTAGTAGGCTGAGGGGAAGGTGCGCCTGAGTGCTTGGACTTCGCCGCTCGCGGGGCGAATGCAGTAGCGCTCGCGCAGCAGGTGGTTTTGGTCCAGCAAGACGTCCGTCCGCCAGTCGAGGCGTGTGTATTCGAAGCTCTCCCCGGAGGCGACCCGTCCAGGGGACAGGGTTTCAAACAGAAGCAGCGTCCCCCCCGACTCTACCACGGCGCGGGTGCTTTGTTTGTAGGAGGCGCCCGCCTGGGGGATGAAGGTCTCCGGAAGCACTTCGAGCGCGGCGCCGGCGGCCACGTGGAACTGCTGCGAAACCTCGGCCCATCCCGTTCGGACCCGGTGTGCGCGGCTCGCGCTCGGGCTGGTGAGCAGCAGGCTGGCGCCCGGCTGGACTCGCACGTCCTGGTGGATCCGGTCGTCTTGTAAGAGGCCTGCGGTGGGGTTGACCACGTTGACCACCAGCGTGCCCGCGTCCAGATGCGGTTTACTCAGGTGGATCGGGGCGCGAAACGACTGCTCCCGGAGGGAGGGAAGCCCCCTCGAATCCGGCCCGCACACGAGACGCAGATGTCCGCGGATGCCCTGGCCTTCGGATTCGGGAAAGCCTCCGCTGGATGCGTCCTCGCTCACAGTCCGAAGAGGATCTCCTTGCGGATCCAGGCGAGCAGAGGGTCCCTGCCCTTTTCGGTTTTGAGGTCTGCAAACAGGAAGGGCCGCTCGCCCCGCTGCACCTTGGCGTCCGCGGCCATGACCTCCAAATCCGCGCCGACGTGCGGCGCAAGGTCGGTTTTATTGATGAGCAGCAGGTCGCTGTGCCGGATTGCCGGGCCGCCTTTGCGGGGGATCTTGTCACCCTGCGCGACGTCGATGACGTAGATGAAGGAGTCAACCAACTCCGGAGAAAAGGTTGCCGAAAGGTTGTCGCCGCCGCTTTCGACCAGGATGAGGCGCACCTGCGGGTGGCGGCGTTCGAGTTCCGCGATGGCGGCGAGGTTCATGCTGGTGTCGTCGCGGATGGCGGTGTGGGGGCAGCCGCCGGTCTCAACCCCCATGATGCGGTCCGCGGGAAGGGCGTCTTGGCGCGTCAGAAACTGGGCGTCCTCCTGGGTGTAAATGTCGTTGGTGACCACAGAGAGAAAGATTTCCTCCCGGAGCCACTGGCAGAGGCGCAGGACCAGCATCGTTTTTCCGGAGCCGACGGGGCCTCCAATGCCGATGCGGATGGGACGGTGGGGCTGGGTGGTTTGCATGGGGAAGTGGAAGGGTCTTGTGTCGATTTAGGAGATGAAGAGCCGCTCCCGCGCGAAGGCGTGGCGCATGCTGGCGATTTCCAGAAGGGGCGAAAAGGTGCCCGCCTCGGAGCGGGCGACCAGAAGGGAGGCGTCCAGGCATTTTGGCAGGAGCGCCACCGCGTGGCTCAGCGCGCGCTGGCAGCCTTCCTGCCCGATGCGGATGAGTTTCAGCGCGGCGGTCACTCCGCTGGAGAGAGCGCCGTAAGCGTACGCCACCAGAACCGCTTCGAGCGGTGCCGCCTGGGATTTTCCCTGAAGCGCGCAGGCGCAGACGTGGTGGCCGAAGGCCTCGCCCCGGGCGATGGCCGCCGCGAAGTCCGCCAGCAAGGGGGTGTCCAAAATGGTGAGGAGCGCTTTGAGCCGGCGCAGACCGATTTGGACGCTCGCCTCTCGCGTCTCCCGGGCGAGTTTGAGGGCGTTGAGTTCCCGGTCGAGGAGGCAGAGCGCGGAAAGATCGGTTGCGCATTCAAACGCAAAGCGGAGGTAGGGGAGTTCCTGCGTCTCCAAGGTGGGAAGCACGTGTCCCGTCAGGAAGTCACGCAGGCTGTGTTCGTTGTGGACTACACCAAGGGCCACCATTTCTTCGAGTCCGAAGGAGTGGGCGTAGGCGCCTGTGGGAAAGAGGGCGTCCGCGGTTTGGAGTAGCGCGGGCAGCCACGCGCTGTGGCCTGGGGCGGTGTCAGTGGCCATGGGAATGTCCGCCTAAGAGCGGATAAAAGACCGCCTCGCTGGGGGAGTGTTCTAGGGATTCCCGCGCAAGGAGCTGCCGGACGGCGGGGTCGTCCTGGATTCTGAGCGCCCCCGGGAGGAGGGCGACCGGGAAATGCAGGTTGCCAAAAAGCCACCCGATCCTGGCGGCCTGCGAGGGGTCAGACGGGAGCCGGATGTCGACGACAGGCTCGGGCAGTTGTTGGACCGCGTACAGGTGGGTGGGGGTGGCGAAGAAAAGGGCGCCGTCGGGAAGGGGGGCTTCCAGGTCAAAGCCAAACTCCTTTCCGTCCTCCGCAAACCCGCGCCAGCGACGCTTTGCGAGGTGGAGCCGCGAGACCTGGAGGGCGACCCTGGGCAGGCTCGGAGCCGTGGCGGCGGGCAGGGCGGCGTGGATGAGTTGCATCGGCGGACGGGGAAATGCACCTCGCAAGAGGCCCTTTTAGAACAGGAAGTAGCGCTGCGCCATTGGAAGCACCTTGGCTGGCTCGCAGCGCAGTTCGATGCCGTCCGCCTTCACTACGTAGGTTTCCGGATCGACCTCAATTTTCGGGAGGGCGTTGTTCCAAAGCAGGTCGCGTTTGGAAACCGTGCGCGTGTTTTTGACTGCAACCAGGCGCTTGGCCAGGC
>CANJYI010000082.1 GCA_947478975.1 Chthoniobacteraceae bacterium | reverse complement strand
TCCCTCAACGCCGACGCGGAGATCGACCCGACCCGTGTCCTGCGACGCATCCAATACGAGCATCCGCTCTTTAACTGCGCCGCAACCGCCGCGCAAAAGGAGCTGCCGCAGCTCAACCAACTCGCACCCACGCAGACCACCTTCTACGCCGGTGCTTGGTTCAAGTACGGCTTCCACGAGGACGGCTTTACCAGTGCGCTTGATTGCGCGCGGGCGATCACCGGAGAAGATCCGTGGCTGTGATGACACAGGCAGCCGCCGAAGACTCCCGCTCGTGCCTCTACGAGTGCACCGTGATGCACCACCGCCTCACGCCCAAGGAGAACCGTTTCACCTACAGCCTGTTTCTGTTCTGCCTGGACCTGGATGAAATCGAAACGGTTTGCGAAAGAGTCGGAGGCTTGAGCCACAACCGGTTCAACCTTTACACCTTCAGGGACCGCGACCACCTCACCGTCTCCGGCGGCGGCGGCAGCGTGAAACAAAACCTGGTTGCCTACCTCGCCCAACACGGGGTCGTCTTCCCCGAGAACGGCCGCGCCATTCTCCTGACGCTCCCCCGGGTGCTGGGCTATATTTTCAACCCCGTCTCCTTTTACTTCTGCTTTGACGCCGCGGGGGTGCCGCTCTGCGCGCTGGCACAGGTGGGCAACACCTTCGGCGAGATGAAGCCCTACCTGCTTGCCGCCCCCGACACCGACGGAGTATTCCGCCTGCGCACGCCCAAGCACTTTTACGTTTCGCCCTTTTCCGCACTGGATCTGGATTTTGACTTCAAGCTGCACGTGCCCGGGGGCCGCCTCGAAATCCACATCGACGACCGTCAGGGGGAGAGCCGGGTCCTGCTCAGCTCACTCACGGGCGCCCGGGTGCCGCTGACCACCGGGCGGCTTGCCTGGCTGACGCTCAAGTTCCCGTTCCTCACCTTGAAGGTGATCTTTCTCATCCACTGGCAGGCCATGCTGCTCTGGCTGAATCGCCTGCCGTTCCATCCCAAGGCAGCGAATGCTCACCTCCAGCGCGACGTGCTCAATCCCCATTCCTCGATAGCCAAAGAAACGCCATGAACGAAACCGCCACCGCCCAAACCCTGAGCACAAGCGGCGCAAACTCCTCGTTTTCGTTTTACGAGGGCCTTCTCCTGCGTGTTTTTGCCACGCTCCCGCAGGGGCATCTGCGCCTCGAACTCCCCGACGGCTCTGTGCGGGAATTCGGCAGCGCCGGCGCCGCTGTCAGCGCCCGGATCACGGTCCGCAACCCGGCCTTCTTTCAAAGATGCGTCCTCTTCGGGGACATTGGCTTCGGAGAATCCTACGTGGACGGGGACTGGGAAACCGACAACATCGAGCGGGTAATCTCCTGGGCCATCGCTAACGTCAACGACCTGCCCTCCATGTCGGGCACCAAGGTGCGCACCCTGTTTTTCAACATCCTCAAGGGCTACAATCAAATCCAGCACTGGCTGCGCCCCAACAGCCTCGCCACCAGCCGGCGCAACATTTCCGAACACTACGACCTGGGCAACGAGTTCTACCGGCTCTGGCTCGACCCGACGCTAACCTATTCCAGCGCCCGCTACACGGCGCCCGGCCAGTCGCTCGAAAGCGCGCAGTTCGCCAAGTACGACGCGCTCTGCCAGAAGCTGCGCCTCCACTCCGGGGACCATGTCCTCGAGATCGGCAGCGGCTGGGGCGGGTTCAGCCTGCACGCCGCCAAAAACTACGGCTGCAAGGTGACCACCATCACCATTTCCGAGGAGCAGTTTAAACTGGCCAAGCAACGTTTCGCGGCTGCCGGCCTCTCCGACAAGATCCAGATCCTGCTCCAGGATTACCGTCTGCTCTCGGGGTCCTTCGACAAGATCGTCTCCATTGAAATGATGGAGGCCCTCGGGGACAAATACCTCGAAACCTACCTTTCCAAGCTCAACCAACTCCTCAAACCGAGCGGCCTCATCGGGCTCCAGTTCATCACCGTGCCGGATTCCCGCCACGCGCAGCTGCGCAAGGGCGTTGACTGGATTCAGAAGCACATCTTTCCTGGCTCCCTCCTGCTGAGCCTCGGCAGGGTCAGCGAAGCGTTCAACCGCACCGGCGACCTAACCCTCCACGAACTCGAAGACCTCGGGGCGTCCTACGCAAAAACCCTGCACGCCTGGTGGGAACAGTTTAATGCAAAGCTGGACGCCGTCGCGGCGCTCGGCTTCGACGAGCGCTTTGTGCGCAAGTGGAACTACTACCTCCAGTACTGCGAAGCAGCGTTCGCCTCGCGCAACATCAGCGTGGTGCAGGGCATCTACACAAGGCCCAACAACACCACGCTGCACACGCCCTACTAAGCCAGCGGACAAGCGCGCAAAAACCTCAAGGAATACGATGATCTGGTTTCTACGAATCGCCTTCAGCGTGGTGCTACTCTCCATGCTTGCGGTCACCACCTGGGCGGGAAGCAGCGTCCCCCTTTGGGGCATTCCCCGCGAGGTCTACGCGCATCCATGGTTCGTGGCCACGCTGTTTGACACCTACTTCGCCTTCCTCACCTTCTACGTGTGGCTTGCCTACAAGGAGCGCGGCCTGCTCGCCAGGATAGTGTGGCTCATCGCCATCCTGCTGCTGGGCAACATCGCCATGGCGGCCTACATGCTTTGGAAGTTGTTCCAGCTTCCGCCCAACGCCCCGCTTGAGGCGCTGCTCCTGCGCTCCACCTCCAAGTAGGCGGAACCGCTCTCCACAAGCCCCGCCCCGCTCCTTCTCATGCTGCCTCTTCTGGGACTCGGTTCGCTCCTTTGCATCGTCGCCTTCGCTCTCTGCTGGGCGCTGTGTGTGCGCATCAAAAACTACAGTTTTCTCGACGTCGCCTTCTCCTACGGCGTCGCTGTGCTAGCCCCGCTCTACGCGTGGAACGCCCCAGGCGCCTTGCCGAGAAAGGCCGCCTTCGTCGCTCTAGGCGTTGTCTGGAGCGTTCGCCTTGGCACCTACATTCTCCTGCGCGTTCTGCGCCACCATCCGCAGGAAGACGTCCGCTACGAGGCATTGCGGGACCGCTGGAAAGGCCCATGGATGTTCCTGCTCTTTTTTGAAATGCAGGCGGTTCTGGTCGTCCTTTTTTCGCTCCCCTTCCTGCTGGCCGCGTTCAACCCCGCCCCAGAGTTCCATCCGCTCGAACTGGCCGGACTGGCCGTGGCCGCAATCGCACTGCTCGGGGAAAGCACCGCCGACCGCCAGATGCAGGCGTTCAAAAACGATCCACGGAACAAGGGCGGGGTGTGCCAAGTCGGCCTCTGGAATTATTCGCGGCATCCCAACTACTTCTTTGAGGCGCTGCTCTGGTGCGGCTTTGCCCTCGCCGCGCTGGCCTCGCCCTGGGGCTGGATCTGCTTGGTCTGTCCCCTCCTGATGCTCTACTTCCTGCTCCGCGTCACCGGCATCCCGTTGACCGAGGAATACGCGCTCAAAAGCAAGGGCGACGCCTACCGCGAGTACCAGCGCACCACCAGCGCCTTTGTTCCGTGGTTTAAGAAACCGCCGGCCTCCCCGCAATCCAACCCGTCCCTCTCATGAGCTTTATCGACCAACTGCTGGAAACAAACGCGCTCCCCGACTTTCTGATTCGGATCGGCATCCGCCGGCTCTTGCGCCAGACCCTCGGAGAGAAGCTCAACGGGAACACCGAGGCCCGCAGGGCCGCCCTGTTGGCGCACATTGCCGGTCTCAAGAAGAGCCCCATCGCAGTGCAGACCCAGGCCGCAAACGAACAGCACTACGAGGTGCCCACCCGCTTTTACCAGCTCTCCCTCGGCAAGCGGCTCAAATACAGTTCGGGCTACTGGGACTCCGGCGTGCACACCCTCGACCAGGCCGAAGAGCGCATGCTCGGGCTCACGTGTGCCCGTGCCGAGCTCGCCGACGGCCAGCGCATTCTGGAACTAGGCTGCGGCTGGGGCTCCCTCTCGCTCTGGATGGCCGAACACTATCCAAACGCCCAGATCACCGGCGTCTCCAATTCCAGGACGCAGAAAGAGCACATCGACGCGGAGGCAAAGCGCCGTGGTCTGGGCAACCTGACGATCATCACCGCAGATATGAACGTTTTTGAAACCCCGAACCGTTTCGACCGTGTGGTTTCGGTGGAGATGTTCGAGCACATGAAAAACTACGAACTGCTTCTGGGCAAAGTTGCGTCCTGGCTGGTGCCCGGCGGGAAGCTTTTCGTCCACATCTTTACGCACCGGGAAGTGGCCTATCACTACGAAGACCGGGACGCCTCGGACTGGATGACCCGCTACTTTTTTGCCGGCGGCCAGATGCCCAGCAACGACCTGCTGCTCTACTTTCAGGACCACCTTCGGATCGAGCAACACTGGGCGGTTTCCGGGACCCATTACGCCAAGACGGCAGAGGCGTGGCTCTCGAACATGGACGCACACCGGGCCGAGATCTGGCCGCTCTTTGCCGAAACCTACGGCGCAAGAGCCACCCAACGCTGGTGGGTCTACTGGCGTGTTTTCTTCATGGCGTGCGCGGAGCTCTGGAACTTCCACGACGGCGAGGAGTGGATCGTCTCCCACTATCTGTTTGTGAACCCGGGCACACCGAAGGGCTAAACCATCCCCACTGATGAAACCGCAATCCTTCCTTTCGCTTCTTTCCTTCGCCGCCTCCAGTTGCCTTGCGCTGGCCGGGCCGGCCGACGAGCTCGTCAAAAAGGGGGACCGGCTCGACGCGCAGTTCAAGAGCGCCGAAGCCATGGCGGTGTTTCTCGAGGCCGACAAGTTGGACCCTAACAACGTGGAGATCCTCTGCCGCCTGGCCAAAACCCACGACGAGTCGATGGTCGACACAGCTTCAAAGGAGGAACAGAAGCGGCTGGCCCAGGCGGCCCTCGAGTACGCAAAGCGCGCAGCCACGCTCAATCCCAAGAGCGCCAAGGCCCAACTCTCGATGGCGATCACCTGCGGCAGGCTCGCGCCCTATCTGGACAGCAAAGCCAAAATTGGCCACTCAAAGCTGGTCAAGGAACACGCCGAAAAAGCCCTCGAACTGGAGCCATCCAACTCTTACGCACACCACGTCATCGGCGCATGGAACTACGAGATGGCCAGCATCAGCCCGTTCCTGCGGGCCGTGGTCAAGCTCATCTACGGCAGCCTGCCAGCCGCCTCCTTTGAACAGGCCGAGGCCTTTTTTCAGAAAGCCGTGTCCCTCTCCCCGAACAAGGTTTCGCACCGTATCGAACTGGGCAGGACGTACGCCGCCTTGAACAAAAAAGACCTGGCTCGTGATGAGATCTCCAAGGGCCTTTCACTCCCCGACAAGGAAAAGGACGATCCCAATACGAAGCTCAGAGGGAAAGACGCCCTCGCGAAACTCTGAGCAAACCGTCCTTCAGACCGGCCGGACAGGGCCCGGTGCCTCCGCCCCGCCTCCGCGTCCCTCTTTCTCAGCGCCCCGCATTCCCGCGGCGCGCCTGCTCCAACTCCTGGCAGGTCTCCTTGAACGCCCGCCACGCCGAGCGCTGATACTCCAGCGCCTCAGACGCCGAGAGCAGTCCCGGCGGCGCCCAAAGCCCCTCCGGCGAATCGCCGCTCAACGCCGCGTACAGGCAGCACGCGGACAAGTACGCCCCCCGCGCACTCGCGTGAATCCAGTCGGCATACAACCCATCCAAAGCCCGCTGCTCGGGCCGCTCGCCAAGGACCCCCATCCACGCCTTCACACACGGTGCGACACCCGACCCCAGACGCTCCGCGAGCCACACGTTCGTCCGATGATGCGCCTCATACGCGGCCGGATACTCAATCGCCTTCGCCACAGGCGTCTCGTAAATCAACAGGCGCGCCCCACCCCGCAGCACCTCCTCTGCATAACCGCTTCCCAACCCAAGCAACTCCTCGCGGCTCGTCCGGTAAAACGTCTCCACCACCACCGTGTCCCAGCCGCCGGCGGCGATTTTCCCGCGCGCCGTGTCATGCGCCCGCCCGTCGTTCCAGTGTCCGCGCATTCCCGTACCCATGCGCGTTTGTTCCCCCGCCACGATGCGCACCCGCTCTGGCGGAGCCGAGGCGGCGATTTGCTCCACCAAACACGGCACGTTTCCCCGGATCGTGTGGCTCGAACCAACAAACAAGACACGTTGAATACGGCGCGGCCCGCCGGTCCCTGCCTCCCGGTGTAAAAGACTGGCCGCCTCGCGCGCCGGGTTAGAAACGGAGGTCTGCCCCGGCATTTTTGCGACCTCCGTGAGTGCGAGACGGGCTCCCAAGCCCTCACCCTCTTCCAGCAAACACTTGCCCAAAAGCAACTGCCTCTGCGCCCGCAACTCCTCCAGCTGTTGGCGGCGCCCCGACCAGTCTCCCCCGTCCATCCCCGAGAACGCCGCCCCCATCTGCTCGAGCGTTTCGCGACATTCCGCGAAGGCACGCTGCGCCCAAAGTGAACGCGCCAATCCCAACCGGACCCGTTCGCGCTCCAACAAGCCGATCCGCGGCTCTGCAAGAAGCGCCCTCTGAACAAGCTCCGCCCCCGTATGCATCCGCAACTCCACCGCAGCCGACGCCGCGTCCCGCAACGCCTCCACACGCCACTCCGCCGGAAGCCCTGGCATTTCCAGCAGCGCCTCCGAGGCAACCCGCACCTTGGCCCAGCCCGCCGGCGTCCCGTAAAGTGCGTACCCCCGGGCCACCATCCGCCAGGCGCCCTGGATCACCGGCAAGGGCAATCCTAATTCACGAAGCAACTCCTCCGCCGAGGCCGCCGCACTAAAGTCGTCCCCCTGCCCCAGCTGTCCACGGGCGCGTTCCCACAACTCTTGCGCCCTTGGCTCCATTTCCGCCGGTCCACCCTGCGCCGCCGCCGGACTTCCAGTATCCCCCCATCCCGTGCCCAAAACAGCAAGAAATCCGGCTAGCCTCATCCTCCGCCGCCACTGCGCCGTACCCTCGCGCTGTCCGGCGCTGTCCGGAGGCTGCCCTTTCACAATCATCCCGCCCGCTTCACAGACCCTGCCATGCAGCGAAGCCTATGGCAGCGCAAGAAACCGGACGCAAACCGGGGCGCCAACCTCAACACGCGCGCCCGTGAACTTGGGAATGCCCGTTTCGGGATCCACCTTGAAAACTGCAGCGGAGTTGCCGTCCTGGTGTCCGGCGATCATCCACTTGCCCGTCAGATCGAGCGCGAAATTGCGGGGGGTACGGCCCTCGGTCTTTACGTTCGCCACCAGGGTCAGCTTGCCCGTGGCCGCGTCACACCGCAGCACCGCGATCGTGTCGTGCCCCCGGTTGGACACATATACAAACTTGCCGCTGGGATGCACCAGCGTCTCAGCCGTGCTCAGTCCGGCCATGCCGCGGTCTTCCGCCGGCAAAGTGGAGACCGTATCCACCAAAGTCAGCGCGCCCTTGGCCCCGTCATAGGCCATGGTGCTCACCGTCATCTTCATCTCGTTGTTCACAAAGGCAAAGTGGCCGTTGGGATGAAACGCCAGGTGCCGCGGTCCAGACCCGGGAGGCACGGTGCCGAAGCCGTGTGAAACCAATTCGCCCGTGGCAAGGTCGACCCGGTAGATGAGCACCTTGTCGAGACCCAGGTCACACGCCACAGCGTACCGGTTGTCCGGCGCCATGCGAATCGAGTGGGCGTGTGGCCCCGCCTGCCGCTTTGGGTCGGCGCCGGAACCCTGGTGCTGGATGACCGTCACCGCGCTGCTGAGCACTCCGTCGTCCCCCACCCGGAAGGAAGACACACTTCCTGCACCATACTGCGCGGTCATCGCGACCTTCGCAGTCTTGTCGAGACTCACATAACAGGGACCGGCTCCGCCTGTGTCCACCTGGTTTATCAACTCAAGTTTTCCACCCGGCATCCCGATCCGGAAAGCGCTGAGCGCCCCCGATTTCTTTTGGGCTCCCCCCTGCTCCCCGACTGCGTAAAGGAACTTCCCGTTGGGATGCAACGCAACAAAACTCGGGCTCAAGGTTTCCGCGGCGAGTTCAGGCTTCGAAAGCTCTCCGCTGGCCGCGTTGAAGCGGGAAACATACACCCCTTTGCTGCCGGAAGTCGGATTGGTGTAGGTGCCGAAGTAAACCAGCTGGCTGTCTTGGGCAAAAGCCGAGCCGGTGATGAGCAGGGACGCTAGGGGGAGGAGGTGGCGCTTCATAGGGGTAGCCCTTATTAAAACAAACGCCCGCGCGCAAGCAAGCCCC
Source organism: Chthoniobacteraceae bacterium (assembly GCA_947478975.1). GTDB lineage: Bacteria > Verrucomicrobiota > Verrucomicrobiia > Chthoniobacterales > Chthoniobacteraceae > Chth-196. The sequence continues at coordinate 1,261 of CANJYI010000082.1, read as the reverse complement.
CCCGCTCGCCGCGGGCTCAACGGCCCGCCAGACGCCCCACAAATTCCCAAGCAGCCAGGTTCACCCGCCAGAAGCCAGCCCCCTGGGGAACGCAGTCCTGCCATTGAAACACGTGGTGCCGCCCACGCCAGTCGCTTCCATAGGGGATGCCTTCGAGCCCGGCCCGCTTGGCCAGTCGCTGGATGCGCGGCAAATGCCAGGCGGAACTCACCAAGGCCACCCGCGTCCAGCCCTTGCTTTCCTTGAGCGCCCGAAAGGCAGCGACCTCCTCCTTGGTGACCCGGCACGGAGTCTCAACCACCCAGATTGCGCTCTCCGGGACTCCCACAGAAAGCCACAGCGTGCGGGCCTCAGTGCCGAGATTCCGCGGACCGGCGGGGTCATCCTCGGACACCCCGCTGGCCACCAACACCCGCGCCAACCCGGCGTGGTAGAGCCTTGCCGCCGCCATCACCCGGTCGCCACTGCAGGCCAGTTGGGGGCGCCCGAAGGAATCCACCTCCGTCGCACCGCCAAAAACGCATGCCGCATCAAAGCCCGGGGACGGCGTCTCCCCGAGGTTGGGCAACTCGGCCTCCAGGCGCCGCATCAGGGCATGGCCCACATGGATGTTTCCGGCCACCGTGTAGCCGATGGTGAGCAAAACTTGGGGGAACGCCTCCCGCCAGCGTCCGCCGCCCCCGAGCCTACCTCCCCGCCGCAACGCCAAAATGGTGGCTACAATCAAACCCAGCCAGAGAAGGCCAGCGGGCATCATTAAAAAACCGGCCGTTTTTTGAAGCATCAGTGCGGGAGTCATCATAGGAAAAGTTTCTGCGTCCTTCTCAAAAACACGTTTACCAGATGAGAAGAACCCATAAAGGGCAACCGCGAACGTCTTTTGCAGGAACATCGTGCCTCGGCAAACGACTGCACTGAGCATTCCTCGGCAAAATCCGTATTGTTAGAGCCCAAGCCAAGGCAGCCGACCCAAAAACCGCCCAGTTGCCTTTGGCGACTGAAACAGCAGTAAAAAGAGCGCTCCCACCGCGAGATAAAAAACCGCCGCCCGGGGGCTTGGAGATCCGCACTGAAACGGACTTTCCGGGCGTGGGACAATGCGTCACGGGCGCCCCCTGTATCTTTCTAGAAGCGATTTTCGCTCAGTCGCTGGCACCCGCTCGATCGCGTAGCGCAGCATGATTCGGGGCATCCGGGGGCCGTGCTCTTCCAGAAAGCCGAGCACAGGGGCAGCCTCTTTTTTGTAAGCCTCCCGAAGCAT
>CANJYI010000081.1 GCA_947478975.1 Chthoniobacteraceae bacterium | reverse complement strand
GATCTGGCGCCCATGATTCGCACACTCCACGCGGCCTACGGCGCGCGCCGGTTGATGTGGGCCAGCGACTGTCCGTACCAGGTGCAGCCGGGGCACCACTACGCGGATTCGATCGGTCTCATCCGGGACAGGCTGGATTTCCTCAACGCCGAAGACAAAGAGTGGCTCCTCCGCAAAACAGCGGAGCACGTATTCTTTGCATAAACACCTTACTCAGAGACTTATCCGTAGATGTCTCAGATTTTACAGATGACAAAAAACCAGAAATACCATCTGTGAAAATCTGCGTCATCTGTGGATAACGCCCTGTTCCATGAGGAGTCAGAGGAGGGTTACCCTCTGAAGAAAGCGACGGACCGCAGTTCACCTTGGCCGCGGGTGGTCGCGGACTACCGACGGGCGCTTTCGGTGGCAGGCCGCAGGCAGCTCGGGCTTTTTGCCATCGAAGGTTTCCGTCTGCTCGAGCGCGCGCTGGCCTGTGGCACGCCTCTGGCGCATGTATTGGTTGGCCAGAGCGATTTCGACAATCCTTCGCCGCGGCTCTCAGCGCTGCTGTGCCGCGTTGGCGAACTCGGATCCCCGCTCACCCTCGTGCCGGACGACGTCCTTGGCGAACTCACCGAGGGGCGCACCTTTGGAGCGGTCCTGGCGCTCGCCGCCGTTCCACTGTCGCCAGATCTTGCGGAACTGCTCGCGGCTTGGGACCGTGACACCAAACGGAGGAAGATCTTGGTTTTGGAGGAACTCATGGATCCCGGAAACGTGGGCGCCTTGATGCGCACCGCCCACGCACTCGGAGTCGAGGCGGTTGTAGCGCTGAGGGGCACCGACCCGCTCCACCCACGGTCGGCGCGCACTTCCATGGGAAGCGTCTTCCGCGTCCCAGTCATCCGGTGGGACTCCACCGAGACCCTGCTCGCCCTGCTGCGGCAACACGGGGTGCTCACGATCGGCGCAGCCACCGAGGCGTGCGTCCTGCTCCCCGAGGCGCGTTTCGAAAGCAAGGCGATGGCGCTTTTTGTGGGCAACGAAGGCAAGGGCATTTCGCCCGCACTTCGTGACTCACTCGACAAACTGGTCGCCATTCCCATGGGGGAGGCGATTGACTCCTTTTCAGTCAACGCCGCCACGGCCGTGATTCTCTACGCGATGACCTACGGCGCCAAATGAACGGAGCACGTTCCTTTGAAATCCGGTCGCGTGACGCAAGCCACTCACCAGCCCGCCGTCAGGTCCGGACAGGTGTCGCGTAAAATCTCCAGGACAGCCTGCCGGCCCTCCGCCGAAAGACCCGCGAAATCGGCGTGCGTGTCCTCTCCCAACAGTACGGTGTGGAGCCGATCAAGAATTTTCTGCCGCACCAGACCGGGCAGTTTTCGAAAGGCGTCCGAATCAATCAGAAAGCTGCACGGATACTTGAAGAGGCGCGTCTGCAAATCCAAGTCCCGCAGGGAACGCCCTTGGGAATCCCGCTTTGCAGCCTTTTGAAACTCGGCCCGAAATTCCCCCGCCGCCTCCAACCGGGACGGCAACGGGGCCTCCTCGGTAAAGAGCAGGTACCGCAGAAAGGCCCGCACCTGCGTGTCGAGGTAGCGCACATGCCCGTACTCGGCAATCCGCTGCTGCCCTTCCATGTGCAGCCGCGTGATGTAGTTGTGCATGTGCGTCTGGTGGTCGTGCAACAGCAGCGCCAGCGTGTCGCTTCCAGAGGCCGGGTAGCGCCGGGAAGCGGTGATCTTCCGAATCAGGGCCTTTTTCCGCGCCTCGTCCCGCTCCTCATGGCCGGGATCGTTCCCCCGGTGCACCCAGTCCGCGGGCGCGTTGGTCACGTACCAACCGCCCCAGCGCTGCGCCACCGGAGTACAGTGCGAGATCTCAGAGGTGTCGGTCGCGGCCACAATCTCCCCCTCCTCATCCGTGTCCAGCGAACGCAGCACAAACCCCGGCACCCCCATGCTCCGCGCCGCGCCGTGGCAGTTGAGGCACTCGTTGCTCCGCTTAAAACGCAGCGGCTCCTCCCCGTCCTGGTGTACCGTGTAAAACACCGTCCCCAAATCCGAGTCCACCACCGCCACCTCGAGCTCGGGTGCCCCGGGGATGTACCCGATATAGACCTCGTCCGAAAAATACAGCGCCCGCGGATTGGACGGATCAATATTGTGGCGCTGCACCGAGGTCTTGGAAAACACCAGCATCTGGGAGGAAACGGACACGTGGAGCAACTCCAGCACCCGCGGCAGATAGCCAAACTTGGGGTGGTACGGCTCGGCCCCGGCGGCCACGGTCCCGCGTGTCTTCTCCAACTGCGCCACCGGGTCGGTCGCCTGCGCGCTGGTATACCCGATCGGGGGCATGTCAAACTCGAGCTTGTGGGCGCTTCCCTGAAAATCCTCCGCCGTCAGCCAGCCGCCACCGAGCGCTCCAATGGACAGCACCCACCGAAGCGCGGTTTTCAACCCCGGACAGGGCGGGACAAAGGAGCGGACAAAGGGGGAAGGCGTCATGGGGATCCTTTCAGGAGGCTGGGCGTCAGCTACAGAGATAGGTTATCCGCAGAGCGGCAGCCTGTCGACTGAGCATTCGGCGCGAGACATGGCTTATCCGCAATTACTTACAAACCTATACCGCCTTGACATTCACCCTGCACGCAGGCACCAAAGCACCCGTTCCCCAACTCCCCTCCCAGCGCTTACGCCCCACCCTTTGCACCGATGAAAACCACCCTCGGCCTCGATTTTGGCACCGAATCCGTCCGCGCGCTGTTAGTGACCTTGGACGGCACGGAGCTCGCCTCCGCCTCCGCGCCGTACGCCCACGGACAGATCACCCGGCAACTGCCCGGCGCAACGCAAACGCTGCCTCTCCACTATGCCCTCCAGCATCCGCTGGACTGGACCGCCGCCGCAGCGCAGGCCACCCAGGCAGCGTTGCAACAGGCGGGGCTCGCCGGCTCGGCAGTGGCCGGAATCGGCGTCGACTTCACCAGTTGCACCATGTTGCCGACGCTGCGCGATGGCACGCCCCTGTGCCTGCTGGCCGAGTTTGCACTGACTCCCTTGGCCTGGCCCAAATTGTGGAAGCACCACGGGGCCCGGGAACAGACCGCCCGCCTCAACGCCCTGGCGCATGCACGCCAGGAACCCTTCTTGCAACGCTACGGGGGCGCCATCGGGCTGGAATGGTTCTTCCCAAAAATCCTCGAGACCCTCGAGGTTTCCCCCGCGGTCTACGCGGCCACCGAGGTGTGGCTCGAAGCGGGTGACTGGCTGGTGTGGCAGTTGGTCGGAGGCCCGGCCGAGGCGCTGGTGCGTTCCACCTGTCAGGCTGGCTACAAGGGCATGTGGAGTCCGACTGAAGGCTGGCCGTCGCCGGACTTTCTCCACGCCCTACATCCCGCATTGAGGGACATTGCGTCGGAGAAGCTCCCAGGCCGCTTCCTTGCACCGGGCAGCTCCGCCGGCGGTCTTTCCGGTTCCGCTGCGGCGCTGCTCGGTCTCGCCGAAGGCACCCCCGTGAGCGCCGCCACCATCGACGCACATGCGGGCGTCCCGGGAGCCGGCGCCGCCGAACCCGGCACCCTTGTGCTGGTTCTGGGCACCAGCTCCTGCCACATGCTCAACAGCCTCTCCGAACGCACCATTGCCGGGGTCGCCGGCATTGTTCCAAACGGGATTCTCCCCGGCTACTGCGGCTACGAAACCGGTCAGGCTGCCGTCGGCGACGCTTTTGACTGGCTCGCCAGACTCACCGGACAAAGCCTTGCCACCCTCGGCTCAGACGCCGCTGCGCTCCCTCCCGGTGCAGACGGACTTCTGTGTCTCGACTGGCTCAACGGCTGCCGCACCCCCCTCATGGACGGCTCGCTCAAGGGCGCCTTCACCGGGCTCGCGCTACACCACGGGCCCGCGCACCTGTACCGTGCACTTCTGGAAGGGTCGGCTTTCGGGCTTCGTTGGATTGTCGAACTGCTCCGGGACGGCGGCGTACCGGTGTTGCGGTTCGTGGCCACCGGTGGGCTCCCGCACCACAATCCGTTGGTCGTCCAAGTCTATGCGGACGTTCTCGGCGCCGAGATCACGGTCCATCCAAGCAAGCAGGGACCTGCTTTGGGTGCGGCGATTCTGGGGGCGCTCGCAGCGGGGCTTTTCCCCTCACCCGGCGAAGCGATCAGCGCCATGGCGACTCCCAAGCCCGGCACCGCAGCCCTCTTCAGCCCAAACCCCGCCCACGCGCCCGCCTACGACCGCATCTACGGCGAATACCGGCACCTGACCACGATGTTCTCCGGGAAAGCTGCTCACTAAACAGCACTTGATCCGCAGATGAAACAGATGGCACAGATTCAAAAACCCTCCACGGAGGTCACTTATAATTTCTTCTCATCTGTTTAATCTGCGCCATCTGCGGATCACTCTCTGCGTCCCGGCTTTGTTGACAAGGTCCCGTCCTTACTTTTTGGGGAAAGGCTTTCCCCTGAAACGGCGTCCTTGCCATCCTGCGCCCAAATGAAACGCACCCCCTTCGCTTCCGCCCTCGCCGCGCTCCTCTTCTCGCTCCTGCCCCACTCCCTCTGCGCCGCCGGCTGGCGGATCGAAACGTTTGCGGGCAACGGCAAACAAGGCTTCAGCGGCGACGGGGGCCCGGCCACCACCGCCCAAATCGACAACCCCTTCGGCGTCGTCAGGGGACCCGATGGCGCCATCTGGTTTTGCGAATACACCGGCCAGCGCATCCGCAGGGTCGCACCCGACGGCACCATCTCCACGGTCGCCGGTTCCGGAAAAAAGGGCTACTCAGGCGATGGCGGCCCCGCCCTAGAGGGCACCTTCAACCTGCCCCATGAAATCCGCTTTGACCGCGCCGGCAACTTCTACGTCGTCGACATGGCCAACAATGCCGTGCGCAAAATCGACGCCCAATCCCGCATCATCACCACCGTCGCGGGCGGCGGCGCAGCGGGCTACTCGGGCGACGGCGGCCCCGCCGCCAGCGCGCAACTCAAGCAACCCCATAGCATCCAGTTCGGCCCCGACGGCAACCTCTACATCTGCGACATCGGCAACCATGCCATCCGCAAGGTGGACATGAAGACCGGCCTCATTTCAACCTTTGCAGGCACAGGCACCGCAGGCGCCACCCCGGACGGCTCGCCCATTTCCGGAACGCCCCTGAAAGGGCCGCGTTCCCTCGATTTTGACGCCGAAGGCAACCTCTGGCTCGCCACACGCGAAGGCAACCAGGTCTTCAAATTTGATCTGGCCGCCAACCGCATCCACCACATCGCCGGGACCGGCGCCAGCGGCTTCACCGGCAATGGCGCCCCCGCAAAGGCCGCCACACTCAAAGGCCCAAAGGGCATCTCCCTCGACAAGGCCGGCAACGCCTGGCTCGCCGACACCGAAAGCCACTCGGTCCGCAAAGTCGACAAGGCCACCGGCAACCTCGAGCTGGTGGCCGGCACCGGTGAAAAGGGCGATGGCCCCGACGGCGACCCCCTTCTCTGTCCGATGGCCCGGCTTCACGGCATCTTTGTCGATGCCGACGGCTCCGTCTTCATCGGCGACAGCGAAGCACACAAGGTGCGCGTCCTCCGGCGCATCCCGTAAGCGGGGTGCGGCAGGCTCCGCGCGACCGCTTTTTGACGCCGCGCCGTGCTCTTTCGGGGTGCCATTCGTCCTTGCGGATGCGAAAAACAAAACTTTTTTTGCGCCTCAATTCGGCGGCTGCGAATGCTTCGCAACCTGGGTTTCCAAGGGATCTTTTGAATGCTTACTTTCCGACCACAACGAGTACGCAAAAAAGCCCACCCAACCCTGCAGCGTTTTCCCATCGGCGGCACTAAAACAGAACACCAACAGACCAGAAATGCGCGCCTCCACGCAGCCAACTTCGGCGCGCCAACGCCCATTCCAAGCCGTATTGGCGCGCTCCGCCCCGGAATTGATGATCGTCGGAAGGCCGCTTTCGGTCCGCAGGGAAGGCGCAAGACACGGGCACGCCGTGCACCCAAAACGCGGTTGAGAACGGCTACCGCGGGACGCCACGAAATCGACTCTTCAGCATGGTACGGGATGCGCAACAGGAGTGTTAGTTTCACCACCAAAAACAGGTGCGCAAATAAAGGCAGCTAAATTTTCTCACTTGTCACTTTTGACACACATCTGTAACAAAACGCTCACGGATCGGCATACGTTCCTACACCCCCAGCAAGGCGCCCCGATTGGGACCGCACTGCGACGAGGTGTTTCTCAACACCAAAAACACACACCATGTTGAACAAATACACAGTACAGTTGATGGCGCTCGGAATCATCGGTTCCTTCGCCGCCACCGCCGTTGCAGACGACTCCTCCGCGCTCATCGACGCGCTCGTTAAAAAAGGTGTCCTCAAAACCAAGGAAGCCGAACAGATCCGCGCTCAAATCGCCAAGAGCGGCAGCCATAGCTCCGCAGGCAAGCTGGACCTGGATTCCTCCGTCAAGAGCCTCGCCCTCTCCGGCGACGTCCGCGTGCGGTATCAGTACCAATCGAAGACTGATGCAACGCCTGACACAAAGCAGGAAATGGGCTACGGACTGCGCCTTCGGATCAATGCGGACTACAAACTTTCCGACGACTTCTTCGCTGGCTTTGGACTCCGTACGGGAAATGACCTTAAGGATGATAACACAGGGATGGCGAACGGGTTCTCCGACCACAACATCGGAATCCACCGCGCATTTTTGGGCTGGAACCCAACTCCCGGCGTGACCCTCATCGCAGGAAAGCAGGCCAACCCCTTCTATACCACCGACTTGGTGTGGGACGAAGATATCAATCCATCGGGCTTCAGCCAGAAGATCGATTTGAATAAGACCCTCGGGGTTTCCGGAATCGACCTGACGCTGGTCTCCGGCCAGTTTGTCGTGGCCGACAACACTGAATACGATCCTAACCATCACCAGAACCGGGACGCCTTCCTCTGGCAGACCCAGTTGATCGCAGGCATCGAACTGGGCGGCGGTGCAAAGCTCACCATTGCACCCGGGTATCTCTCCACCAACGGAGCGACGACTGACTCAAACCGGTATCTAGATGTGAACGACGATAGCACGGATGACATAACAAAGGCAGATGGCTACATTGCAGGAACTAGCGGTTTTACCTTCATTAACCCAGCAACCGGACTCCCGGTGAATGTTGCAGGGACTGCTCCGAACTTCGCTAATGTTAGGACAAACCGACAGAACACCCTGAATGATGTTCAGGTCCTCCTCCTCCCAGGGGATATCTCCGGTGAAGTGGCTGGAATCAAGGCCAAGTTTGAGTGGGATTTCGCCTACAACTTCGCAGGCCGCGACCGGGCATTCTTCAATGATGGGGTGGCGAATCCCCGCTCCACAGACAAGTTGTCCTGGTTGCTGGGAGTCCGCTTGGGCGAGAACAAGAAGAAAGGCGATTGGTCCGCCTTCGTGAACTACCGCCGGGTCGGCGTTGGGACAGCAAATATTCTGCGCGACAACGAGTTCGCTGATGGTGAGTCCAACATGCAGGGAGTGAAGGTCGGAGGCGCGTACAGCCTGGGTGATTCCGCCACCGTTGGCGTCAATTACTTCCGGTTCAACCAAATTCGATCAGAAGCTCCTTACACGGGCATCGGCTTCGACAAGGGCGACCTGCTCCAGCTCGAAGTTGGCGTGAAGTTCTAGTCTGACTTGGTGTGTTTTCAATGCCGGGGTCGCGGGGGCGATCCCGGCATTTGCACGCCGGTGAATGTCGGTTTATTTACCGCCTCCGCTGCGAGGACCGCTTTCTACGCGGCCTTCCAGCGGGCCGGTAATCCCCCGTTGGAAAGCCGCAGGCCATTCTCCGGTCTGCCGCAATTTGAGAGTGAAACCCGGCGTTGGTTTCCTCCCCTCCCCACTGGACCGCCCCTTCAGGGCTGGGTTCATCGACGGGGGTTACCCATGGCGTTGACATGGGCTGTCAAGAGGGGTGCCTCTTGCGGGGCGTCGAATACCATCGCTCTGGCCCCCCATGGCGCAGCGCGCCGGCTTTTACCAACCCCGTTGGCACCGCCCCGCCTGACTGGCGCTCCCACCGCGATTCTGCCGAAACGCCGCGCACCATCCCGCATGCCCGCCGCACGGTGCAACCACGCGCACCGAAGGTGCAGCTTTTCTCGCAGCCCATGGCAACGCCGTGGGGGGAAACCACCCCCAAGGATCGTAGCCCTGTAGGGGCGTTCCAGATCGCCCCTTCAGGGCTAGATTCATCGACGGGGGTGACCCATGGCGTTGCCATGGGCTGTTAAGAGGGCTGCCCCGTGCGGGGCGTAGGACCCATGGCATCGGGACGCCCTTGGCGGCTTCCCCCATCCCGCGGCGCAACGGACCCTTCCGCTGGCGCCCTACTCCACAAACTCCAACGCCACTGGTGCTGGGATCAACCCCGCCTTATGGGCGCGGCCCAAAAACTCGCGGATCGCCGCCCTGCCCGAATCCCCGTAGTCCAGGGTGTAATCATTGACGTACATCCCGATAAACTTGTCGGCCAAATCCTCGCCCATTCCACGGCCCAAGGGCAGCGCGTGCGCCACTCCCGCCGCACGGTGCTCCAGCCCGTACTCGATGCTTTCGCGCAAGACGCCGTTGATCTCGCTGCGCTCCTGCGGGGTGAAATCCTTGCGGATCACATTCCCCCCAAGTGGCAGGGGCAGGCCTGTCTCGGCCTTCCACCATTCGCCCAGGTCCAGAACCTTCTCAAAACCCTCCTGGGCGTAAGTCAACTGTCCCTCGTGGATGATGAGCCCCACATCGGCGCGTTTGTCAGTGACCGCTGCGAAAATCTCATCAAAGGGAATGACAACGGTTTTAGCCTCACCCATGTAGAGGCGCAGGCTCAGATAGGCGCTCGTCATGAGGCCGGGGACCGCGATGGTTTGGGTGTGGAGCCATTCCAGAAGCGCGGTCGGTTCCGTGGGGAATTCGACTCCCTTGCGCACCACCAGCATCGGGCCATAACCGTCGCCCATGCTCGCCCCGCAAGGCAGCAGCGCGTACTTGTCCAGCACGTATGCGTAGGCGTGGATCGAGATGGCCGAGATGGCCAGTTCCCCGCGCGTGGCCCGTTCGTTCAGGGTCTGAATGTCCTGTAGGACGTGCTCAAAAGACCATCCGTGCGTGTTGATCTTGTTCTCGGCGAGGGCGAAGAACATGAACGCGTCGTCGGGATCGGGCGAATGGCCTAGGGAAAGAGCTTCGGAACGGGGCATGGTGATTAGAGAGCGCCAAAACAGGGCCGGCAGAAAGGAAAAACCGATCCTTACACGCCCGCAAAGGTGGGAGCATGCGGCTGAGCGGTGGGTTTGAGAGGGGCGCGCCAGACCTCACACAGAAGAGCGGGCGCAAACCGGCAGGCTACTGCTTCCGCCAGTTGCCCATGTCGTCTTCGGTGCCGGGGATGCGGTCTTTTCCGGCGGAAAAGAGGTCGTAGCCGTCAGAGTT
>CANJYI010000080.1 GCA_947478975.1 Chthoniobacteraceae bacterium | reverse complement strand
TCGGAGGATTCATAGCGTTAAAACAACCTCAGACCCGTGGCAGCCGCACCACAAGTCGCTTCAAAAAGACGCATTTCTGCGGGTGAGACGCCTGCGATCAGGCACACGCTGTGGGGCTTCATAACAATTGAGAACAGTTGATGCGTTGGGGCGGTAAAATCCTCCCGAATGGCTACGCCTTTTCGAGCCATTCACCAAGCCTGAGTTCCCCGCACACCTGTTCACGATGGGCAACTCCTCGCCAACTCGTCACGCCCCCGGAAGTCATCCACAGATGGAAAAGATCCCCACAGATGCCCTCCTCCTCCCATCTTTTCAATCTGCGAAATCTGCGGATACCCCTCTGAATCGGTGGCTTAAACCACCTCGACCGGACAGCGGGGCAGCGCGTTGAGAAACGCCTTCCCGTACCCCTTGCTCAACACCCGCGGATCCAGGATCACCACGATGCCCTTGTCCGAACGGGTGCGGATCAACCGCCCAACGCCCTGACGCAGCTTGAGGATCGCCTCGGGCAGGGAATAGCTCGAAAACGGATCGCCGCCGCGCGCCTCGATGCGCTGCAACCGCGCCTCCACCAGCGGATGGTCCGGCACCGCAAACGGGAGCCGGGTGATGATCACGTTGCTGAGCGCCTCGCCCGGAACGTCCACGCCGCTCCAAAAACTCTCGGTGCCGAAAAGCACGTGGCGTTTGTTCTTCTTAAACTCCGAAACCAACTGATGCCGCGACATGCTCTCGCCCTGCACCAAAAGCTTATAGTCCAAATCATCCAGCCGCTCCCGCATTTCGGCGGCAATCGCCTGCATGGTCTTGTAGCTGGTAAACAGCACAAACGCCCGGCCCTGACTCATTTCCAGAAAGTGCTCGATCCACCGGGCCAGCGCCTTTTCATACGCCCCCGTCTCGCGCGGATCGGGAACCTTGGCGACCACATACAGCTTCATCTGGCGCTCGTAATCAAACGGACTCCCGATCTGCAATCCCGGCACGGCCTCCGCGCCAATTCGATTCCGGAAATATTCCAGCGCCTCGCCGCCCACCGAAAGCGTGGCGCTAGTCATGATGCAGGTGCGCCCGCTGCGGAACAAAAGCGAACGCAGGTAGGGCGCCACATCCACGGGCGCGGCGTTGAGCGTGTGGGTGCGCTGCGTGCGCCCGTTCTGTTCGACCCAGTACACAAAATCGTCCGAATCCAGCTTCAGAAAGGAGGACAGCGCCGCCCGTGCGTCCCGCACCCGCCGCCCCAAATCCTGCAGCTCTCCCTTGAGCACCTCGTCGTCCTGATCCCGCACCAACTGCACCACCCTGGCCTGCAGGGCCATCAGCGGCTCTGTCAGCGTATCCTCAACATAATCAGGTTCCCGCACGCGGATCTCCCGCTTTTTCTCGGAAAACTCCGACCTCTCGCCCACCCGGTCAAAAAACTCCTCCACCCGCTCGAGCGTCTCCGCAGTGGCCCGCACCGCGTCGACCTGACGCAGCACCTGAAAAAGACCCTTTTTGGTCTTGGGATTGTAAAGCCGCAACAGCGCCTGCCGCAGCCCGTACTGCGAAACGGCCAGACCCAGCTGCCGGGCGGCAATCGCCTCCACCGTGTGCGCCTCGTCGAAGATGACAAAGTCGTTACCGAACAGGTAGCCGCCGGCGTCGTTGTCGTCGGGATCGGAGGACCCGTCGAGATTGAGAAAAAAGAGCGTGTGGTTGGTGACGACCACGTCCGCAGCGATAAGCCGCTTGCGCGCCTGCTGGTAAAAACAGCGCGGGTTTGTGCCGCAGCTTTTGGTCGTGCAGATGTGCGCCTCCGAACAGACCTCAGCCCACACACGGCTGTCAGGTTCCACGGAAAGGTCCGACAAAGTGCCGTCGGCGGTGGTCTCAGCCCAGGTGCGCAGCCGCTCGAGTTCCGCGCGCTCGGGCGAGGTGAAGAGGCCGTCGGACTGCGAAATAGCCCGCTGCAAACGCATGGGGCAGAGATAGTTTCCACGTCCCTTCCAGAGCACGACCTCGAACTCCCTGTCCAGCACCTTTCGCAACAAGGGCAGATCCTTGTTCACCAGCTGCTCCTGCAAATTAATGGTGCAGGTGGAAACGACCGCCTTGCGCCTGTGCTCGAGGGCCCAGAGCACCGCCGGCACAAGATACGCCAGCGACTTACCCACCCCCGTCCCGGCCTCCACCACCAGGTGCCGCTCGTTTTCGAGCGCCTCCGCCACAGCGGTGGCCATCGTCTGTTGTTCCTCACGAAACTCGAAGTTGTGCACCGCCCCCAGCTCGCCTTCCGCGCTGAAAAAAGTATGCACCCGCCCGGCAAAACCGGAGCCGGAGTTTTCAGAGAGGGAAATCATGCGGGGTGGGGGGGCTGGATCGGAAAGGGAATTGGAAATGAACCCGCCAATAGGCTAAGCCATCAAACGCGGCGCGTCCATTCGCCCGCACAACTGTCTTCCCCCACCCACCGCCACCCCGCCCCTGCGCCCGCCCGCCGATGACCCTGCTCGACCGCTACGTACTGCGCAGTTTTTTCGAACCCTTCCTTCTGGCACTGGGTTCCTTCCTGAGCCTCTGGCTGGTGTTTGACTTGAGCGACCACGGGGTCGACTTCCTCAAAACCGGCGCCTCGCTGGTGCAAGTGGGCGAGTTCTACCTGGTCCAGGTGCCCCAGATCCTGCTGCTGGCCATCCCCGTGGCGATCCTGCTCGCGCTCCTGTTCAGTTGCAGCCGCATGTCGCGCACCAACGAGATCATCTCGATGCTCGCCTCGGGCCGTAGCCTTGGCCGCGTGCTCCTGCCCCTCTTTGCCACGGGCGCCCTCCTTTCGCTGGGCTGTCTTGCCCTCAACTACAGGCTCGCCCCTCGGGCGGAGGCCGCCAAACGCGAGGCCCTCTCCACCCTGCGCGGCAGCAACTCCAAGCAAAACCCGCGCGACCTGGTCGAGGGCCATCTGTTCCGCGACCGGCTCAGCAACCGCACCTGGTTTGTCCGCCGCCTGCGCCCCAACGGGTCCGTGCTCGAGGGCGTCCAAATCCTGCAACAGGACGCGCAGGGCAACATCCGCCGCAAGTGGTACGCCGCCCGCGCCGTGCACGATCCCGCCACCAAGCGCTGGACGCTCCAGCGGGGCATGATCGTCGACGTGAACACCGAAGGCGAGGTGCTTAAAATCGACAACTTCCAGGAACAGGGCCAGCGCCAGATCGACGACTGGGCGGAGACCCCCTGGCGCATCGCCTCCTCCCGGTTGGACCCCCTGCAGCTCACCACCCCGGAGCTCGAGGAATACCTGCGCCACAACGCCGACTTCACCCCGCTTCAGCTGGCGCCTTTCCGCACGACCCTCGAAGACCGCTGGGCGCTCCCCTGGAGCTGCCTGGTCGTCGTGTTCCTCGCCGCACCCCTGAGCGTCATTTACTCACGACGCGGCATCCTCCAGAGCGTTGGCGCGGCGATCCTGCTCTTCTTCCTCCTCCTCATGGGCCGCAGCCTCTTCCTTGCCCTCGGCCGCGCCAACCGGCTCGACCCAGTAACAGCAGCCTGGGCACCTCTGGGAGCCCTCTTCCTCATCGGCCTCTTCCTCCTGTGGCTCCGCTCGGCCAACCGCGATTTCGCCAGCCTGTTCCTGCGCCGAAACGCGTAAGCGCCGAAACGCGACGCTTCTCTGTTTCCCTCTCCGGCATTTTAGCCTTCACTCCGCTTTTCTAAAGACCCACCCCTATGCCCACCCGCAAACCACTCCAAACAGCGGCCGCAGCCTTCAGCTCGGTCATCCTTCTGGCCCAACCCGCCTTCGCCGCGGACGCCTGTTGCAAAGACAGCTGCTGCGACGACAAAAAGGATGCCGCCTTTGCCGCGCTCACGGGCGACTGGGGTGGCGTCCGCTCCACCCTCAAACAAAACGGGGTCGAACTCTCCGCCAACTACACCGCGGAACTCTTCGGCAACCCGAAGGGCGGTAAAAAGCGCAGCATCGTTTTCGACGGGCTTCTCAAACTCACACTCGACGTGAATCTGGACAAGACCGTCGGCTGGCACGACGCCTCCTTCCGCATGTCCGGCCTCTATCCGCACGGCACCAGCGGCACCCTCCGCAACGTCGGCGACGCCTCCATTTTCTCCAACATCGACTCCTATGATACGGTGCGGTTGATCGACTTCTGGATCGAACAACGCCTCATAGACGACAAGGCCAGCATCAAAATCGGCCAGATGCGCGTCGACGACGAATTTGGCGTCACCGACACCGCCGCCTTCTTCGTCAACTCGACCTTCGGGATTCCCAACCCCGCCAAGACCCCCATGCCGCTCGCCACCTATCCGGTGGCGGCCCTGGGCATCCGGCTCAAAATGGAACCCGTCAAAGGCCTCTACGGCCAGGTGGGAATCTACGATGGGAACCCCTCTTCCGGTGACTTCGCCGACCCCTCCTCCAAGAACTCCGTTGCTGGTTCCGCAAAACGGCACGGCACCGACTGGGCGCTCCGTTCCAGTGAAGGCACCCTTTACTCTGGCGAAGTCGGTTTCCAACGCTCCGAGGGCGCCTTCCCCGGCGCCTACCGGCTTGGTCTGCTCCGCCACACCGATGATTTCGCCGACGTACGCGAGGGGGTTAACGCCACCCACAGCGGTTCCACATCCGGCTACTACGTAATCGACCAGACCCTCTGGCAAAAGGCCGAGGGCTCCAAGGAAGGCGTCTCCGCGTTCCTCAGGGGCACCATGGCGGATGAAAAGACCAGCAACATGTCGGACACTGTCCAGGTGGGCGCCGTGTATACCGGTCTCCTTTCGACCGAGGACAAGCTCGGGCTGGCCTTTGCGCGCAACAAATTCAGCCCGGGGCAGGAGGACCAACCCAGCCGCGAAACCATCGTGGAACTGACCTACCAAGTCCCGCTCAAGCCCTACCTGCGCGTGCAGCCGGACCTCCAGTACATCAGCCGTCCGGGAGGCACCTCCGAATTCAACAACGCATGGGTGGTGGGCGTACGCGCCACGCTGGACTTTTAGGGCTTCCTCCATATCGGCACCCCACCCCACGAGCCCGGGGACTCTACCGACCGAACGGGGCACCCCTCTAGCAACCCATGGCAACGCCGTGGGAGGGGCCGCCACACCCACACACGTCCGCCCCCAACGGGGCACACCGACCACCGACCACCACACCCCTGCCAGGCCGCTCCGGCCAAAGCTTCTGCAATTTCACTTTGCAGACCCCAACTCGGGTGTAGCGTTTGCGAACCCTTTTTATGGCTAAAACTCCCGAATCATCCCAGGACGAGAAGGCGCACGCCGCCCGTAACAAAAACTTGGATCTCGCACTCCAGCAGATCCACAAGGACTTTGGCGATGGAGCCATCATGCGCCTGGGTTCGGCCCAGCAGATGGACATCGAGGTCATCCCCACGGGCAACATTCTCATCGACAAGGCCCTCGGCGTGGGCGGGTTCCCCCGCGGCCGCATCGTGGAAGTCTTTGGCCCGGAATCCTCCGGCAAAACCACCCTCACACTCACCGTCATCGCCCAGGCCCAAAAACTGGGGGGCCTCGCCGCCTTCATCGACGTGGAACACGCCCTCGACCCGGCCTACGCCAAGAAGCTGGGCGTCAAAGTCGAGGAGTTGCTCGTTTCCCAGCCCTCTTCGGGCGAAGAAGCCCTCCGCATCTGCGAAACACTCGTCCGCTCCAATGCGCTGGACGTCATCGTGGTCGATTCCGTCGCTGCTCTCGTGACCAAGGCTGAGTTGGAAGGGGAAATCGGCGACACCACCGTCGGTGCGCAGGCCCGCCTCATGAGCGCCGCCCTCCGCAAGCTCACCGCCCTCATCTCCAAGGCCAGCACCGTCGTCATTTTCACCAACCAGATCCGCGAAAAAATCGGCGTCATGTTCGGCAACCCGGAAACCACCCCGGGCGGCAAGGCGCTCAAGTTCTACGCGAGCGTACGCTGCGACATCCGGCGCATCGGCGCCATCAAGCAGGCGGACGGAACCGTCACGGGCAACCGCACCAAGATCAAGCTGGTCAAAAACAAGGTGGCGCCGCCCTTCACGGAAGCGGAGTTCGACATCATGTACAACGAGGGCATCTCCTCGGTGGGCGCGCTGCTCGATCTGGCTCTGGAACAGGGCATTGTGGAGAAGCGCGGCTCCTGGCTCTCCTACAAAGGCTCCCAGCTCGCGCAAGGGCGCGACGCCGCCAAGGACGTCCTCAAGGGCAACCCCGAACTCTACGAAGAGCTCGAGACCGCGGTGAAAGCCAAACTCAACGAGCCTCCAGCCAAGTAGGCCCCGGCCCTGTTCATGCGCTGGGACGCGCCACTCAAAGACCTGCCCTGGATCGGCGCCCAGCGCGTGCGCCAGCTCTCCAGGGCTGGTCTCGAGACCGTGGGCGACCTCGTCTCCCACTTCCCAAAGCGCTGGGAGGACCGCACCCGCTTCGACCGCTTTCCCCAGAACGAGTCGGACACCGCCGTCTGCGTTTGCGGCCTTGTGCAAAGCGCCGGCGGCCAGCGCTTTCGCGGACGCGCCCGCAGCTTTGAAGTGACGCTCTCCGAGGAAAGCGACCACGCCCTCACCGGCCAGCTTGTCCTGCGCTGGTTCAACCTCTTCTGGGTGGAAAAGGTCGTCGCCACCGGCATGCGCCTGGTGGTCTACGGCAAACCGAAACGCCGCGGCCGCCAGATCGTCCTCGACCAACCCGAATTCGAAGTCCTCGAGGACGAGGCGGACGTCTCCCTCCACCTCCAGCGCATCGTTCCCATCCACCGCGCCACCGAGGGCCTCTCCACCCGCGTGCTCCGCTCGCTCATCTGGGAGACACTCGAAAAGCTCCCCGAATCAGCAGTCCCGAGCCTCATCCCCCCAAGTCTGGACTCTTCCCCCAGGCTCCAAGCCCTGCGCCAGATTCACTTTCCGGATTCCTTCCAAACCCTTTCCCTCGCGCGCAAAAACCTCGTCCTCACCGAGTTCTTCGCCATGCAGCTGTGCATCGCCCAGCGCCGTGCAGAACAGCGCGCCGAGCCCGGCCTCTGCCACGCCGGCCCGGACACCCTCCTGACCCGCCTCCACGACAGCCTTCCCTTTCCCCTCACGGGAGCCCAACTCCGCGCCATCGCCGAAATCCGCGCCGACATGGCGTCCGACCGCCCCATGAACCGCCTGCTCCACGGGGACGTGGGCGCCGGCAAAACCCTGGTGGCCCTCTCCGCAATGCTCCTCGCCGTAGAGGCCGGCTTCCAGACCGCCCTTATGGCTCCGACCCAGATCCTCGCGGAGCAACATTACCTCCAGTTCCAACGGCTGTGCACGCCGCTCGGACTCCGCGTCGCCCTGCGCACCGGCAACCGCAAGGAGGAGTCCGGACCACTGCCCCTCTTCGACCATGACCGCTGGCAGCAGGCCATCGCCTCCGGCAACGACGGGGACCGGCCGCCCCCGCCACCAGTCGCCTCGGACGAGCCCGACATCCTCGTCGGCACGCACGCCCTCCTCCACGGCAGCAACCTATTCTCCCGCCTCGGTTTGGCCGTCATCGACGAACAACACAAGTTCGGCGTCCTCCAGCGCGCCACTCTCCGCGCCCAAGGCCGTTGCCCGGACATGCTCGTCATGACCGCCACCCCCATCCCACGCACGCTCACCATGAGCCTCTACGGCGACTTGGACGTTTCCATTCTCGACGAACTCCCAAAGGGCCGCGGCAAAATCGTCACCGGCGTCCGCCCCGCCGCCAAACTGCCCGAGGCCGCCCGTTTTATCAAAGAACACCTCGAGGCGGGCAGGCAGGCCTACATCGTCTACCCCCTCATCGACGCCTCCGAAAAACTCGAAGCCAAGGCCGCCGCTGCCGAGTTTGAGAAGTGGCAGGCCCTCCTTGCGCCGTTCACCTGCGCGCTCTTGCACGGCCGCATTCCGCCCGAGGAGAAGGACTCCATCATGGAGGCCTTCCGCCAGTGCCAGACGCACGCCCTCGTGGCGACCACCGTCATCGAGGTCGGCATCGACGTCCCCAACGCCACCCTCATGCTCATTGAAAACGCCGAGCGCTTCGGCCTCGCACAGCTCCACCAGCTCCGCGGGCGCGTCGGCCGTGGACAGCACAAAAGCTTCTGCGTCCTGCTCACCGGCTCCGCCGAACCGGAAGCCCTTTCCAAACTCCAGGTCCTTGAACAGACCTCCAACGGTTTCGACATCGCCGAGGCCGACTGGCAGCTCCGCGGCCCCGGCGACCTCTTGGGCACCGCCCAAAGCGGACTCCCCCCGCTCCGCATCGGCAGCCTGCTGCGCGACGCCGACCTCATGCTGCAGGCCCGGGAGGCTGCCTTTGTCGTGATTGAGGCCGACCCCAAACTCGAGCAGCCCGCCCACCGGATCTACCGCACCCTTCTGGGCAGCACCCTCAAGTCCGACCTCTCCCAGGTCAGCTGAACCCCGCGCTCTGCCCCAGCCGAGCCGCCGGAACCGCCAGGTGTCCGGGGCGCATTGTGTCTGGAAACTTTTTGACTGGTCCGGTAGGTTTCTTGCGTCCGCCCCATGCTCTTCCGCCCCACCCTAGTCTTTCTGGCCATTTTGGCGATGGCCGCCGCCTTTCCCGCTCTGCTTTGTGCTCAGAGCGAGGAGCGTCCCCGAGCGCCCATCCAAATCGAGGCGCTCTCCACCAGAAGTGAAGGCAACCTGGCCATTGCTGAGGGCAACGTCGTCATCAGTGTCGGCGACACCGTCCTTTACTGCAACTACGCCCAATACGACGTCTCCACGCGGGACGTCTTGGTTTCAGGCGACGTGCGCGTCTACCGCGGAGACAAGATCTTCTCCGGCGACCGCGCCATCTACAACCTCGACACCAAACACATCTCCGGGGCGGAGTTCCGCACCGCCGCCGGTCCTTTCCTCGCGCAAGCGCACTCCATCACCTCGACGGGTTCGGAAGCCTTCGAAGTGTCGCGGGGCCTCTTCACGACCGACAATTCGTCGGATCCCGGGTTCCACCTGCGCGCCCGGAAGGTGCGCATCTTTCACAACGACCACACCGAGTACGAGAACGTGACCGTGTACGTGGGCCGCACTCCCGTGCTGTGGCTGCCCTACCTCTACCAGCCCGCCCAAAGCGACCAGAGCTTCTCTATTGCCCCGGGCTCCCGCTCGACCTGGGGCGCCTTCCTGCTCACGCGCCTCACCTTTCCAGCCGGGAAGGACGTCCTCGGAGGAGCCCGCCTAGACTACCTGGCCAAGCGCGGCGTGGGCCTTGGCGTGGATCTTTCGCAGGAAAACAAATCGGCCAATTCCTGGGCGCGGTTCCGGTCCTACTACCTCAACGATAAAAACCCCACCAACAAGGAGTTGGGTACCCCCAACGACACCGTCAACCCAAACCGGTTCCGCGTCTCCCTCCAAGACCGCTCCTTCCTTTCCGAAACGATCTACACCTCGATCAACTTCAACAAAGTCAGCGACATCAATTTCTACAAGGACTTCTCGCCCGCCGAGCTCCAGCGG
>CANJYI010000079.1 GCA_947478975.1 Chthoniobacteraceae bacterium | reverse complement strand
GACGGGTTTCACGATTTGCGGAGTTTGATGGTCCCGGTTTCTGTCTTTGACGAACTGGTTTTTGCTCCAAAAGAGGAGGGGGATCTGGAGTTCTTTTGCAACGTACCCGAGGTGCCCGCAGATGAGTCTAACCTTGTGGTAAGGGCGGTCCGTTTGTTTTGCGGCGCCGTCGGCATTTTGCCACAGCTTACGGTTTCTTTGCAGAAGGCGATCCCCCATGGCGCGGGTCTGGGTGGTGGCAGCAGTGATGCGGCCACGACGTTGCTTGCGCTGGATGCGCTCTACCAGACCGGCCTTTCCAGGGAGGTGCTGGCCGACCTTGCCGCCGAGCTCGGTTCGGATGTGCCGTTTTTTGTGTACCAATCGGCCGCGTGGATTGGAGGCCGAGGGGAGCGGGTGGAGCCGGTCACGGGCTTGCCCACGCTGCCGCTGCTGCTCATCAAGCCCGGGTTTGGCGTGCCCACTCCTTGGGCCTTCCAGCAATGGAAGGACGCTGTCGAGATCCCCGGGGTTGCATACGGGGAGCAGGAACACGAGGGGATGGTTTTTGTGAATGATTTGGAGCGCCCCGTTTTTCAGAAGTACCTTTTTCTGGCGGATCTCAAGCGCTGGCTGCTCGGGCGGCCCGAGGTTTGCGCCGCGTTGATGTCCGGCTCTGGGGCGACGGTGTTTGCGGTGCTGCGCGACAGGGAGGCGGGGTTCAGGCTGGGCGAAGAGGCGGTGAAGGAGTTTGGCGAGTCGCTCTGGCTCTATGTGTGCGAGACTATTTCGTAAACCGCTTAAATCTTATGACTGACTGGGAGAATTGCTATCAACAGGGGGAAACCCCCTGGGACAAATCCGCAGCCGCGCCGGAGCTCTCGTTTCTTGTGGGCGCGGGGTTGCTGCGGGGGCGGGTGCTGGTGCCTGGGTGCGGGCGTGGCCATGACGCCCGTGCGATTGCCTCAGGGGGAGGGGCGGACGTCGTGGGGGTGGATCTTGCGCCGAGTGCCGTGCGGGAGGCGCAGGCTCTGGGAACCGCAACGGGGCTGCGTTTCGAGGAGGGCAACCTTTTCAGTCTGCCCCAGGAATGGCTGGGCACCTTTGATTGGGTCTGGGAGCACACCTGTTTCTGCGCGATCGATCCGACTGAGCGGCAACGCTACGTGACTGCCGTGCACGCGGTGCTACGGCCGGAAGGGCGTTTGCTGGGGACCTTTTTTATGAACCCAAGCATGGACCCGGGCGAACAGGGGCCGCCCTTTGGGACGACAGAGGCCGAACTGGACAGGCTTTTCGGGGCGCACTTTACCTTGGAAAGCCAGTGGGCTCCCCGGGCATCCTTTCCCGGTCGGGAGGGCCGTGAGTTGATGAGACAACTCAGGCGGCTGGGCTGAGAGCCGAGCCGCCTGCGGTGTTGGACTGCGTGTCTGCGCGAAGGCGACTAGCGCGCCTCGATCGGCTTGACCGTCTTGCCGACCTCGGGGCCAGTGTACTCGCTCAAGGGGCGGTAGAGGCGGTTGTCGGCCAACTGTTCCAGCACGTGGGCGGTCCAGCCTGCCGTGCGAGAGATGGCGAAGATCGGGGTGAACAGGTCGGTCGGGATGCCGAGCGAGTAGTAAACGGTGGCGGAATAGAAATCTACGTTCGCATTCAGGTGCTTCCGCTCGCGCATGACTTCGGCAATACGCTCGCTCATGCGAATCCATTTGGGCTCGCCCAGCTGCTGGGTGAGTTGGACCGCCATGTTGCGCAGGTGCGGTGCGCGGGGATCGAGCACCTTGTACACGCGGTGGCCGATGCCCATGATCTTGGCCTTCTTCGCGAACTGCTCTTCCAGCCAGGCGTCTACTTTGTCCTCGGATCCAATTTCCTGAAGCATGTGGATGACGCCTTCATTGGCGCCGCCATGAAGGGGGCCCTTAAGTGTGCCGATGGCTGAGGTGATGGCCGAGAAGACGTCGCTGAGCGTGGCCACCGTGACCCGGGCCGAGAAGGTGCTCGCGTTCATGCCGTGGTCGGCATGCAGGACATAGGCCAGATCCAAGGTGTCCGCCGCCTCCTTGGTCGGGACTTCCCCGTTGATCAAATACAGGAAATGCGCAGCCTCGCTCAAATCGGAGCGGACCGGGGGCAAATCCTTGCCCTGCCGAAGCCGGTGGAAATAGGCCGCAATCAGGCTGATCTTGGAGGTGATGACGATCGAGCGTTCGTAGTTGGCGTTTTCCCCTTCGGCGTGGTCAAACAGGCCCAGCATCGAAACGCCGGTGCGGATCACGTCCATCGGACCCGCGTCGGCGGGGACCGACTTGAGGAAGTCGACGACCTGTGTGGGAAGCGAGCGGGCCGCCCGGAGCTTGGCGGTGAGGGTGTCCAGCTGGGATCGGTTGGGGAGTTCCCCGTGCCAGAGCAGGTGGATCACCTCTTCGAAGGTTACCTTTCCCGCGAGTTCATTGATGTCGTAACCCGCGTAGATCAGTTGACCGATGTCCCCCCGGACATCGGAAATAGAGGTGGAGTTGGCGACGATTCCTTCGAGTCCTTTGGCGACGAGCGTCATATTGGTAGCAGGGTAGGGTGGATAAGCTAGGGGGTGTCTTGTGCTTTGGGGGGCCTACTGACTAAAGCTTACCCCACTTGCGGAGCAGAGTCTCTGCCATCACCGAGGGGGTGTCTGCAATAGCAATCCCCGCAGCTTCGAGTGCAGCGATCTTTCCGGCAGCCGTTCCCTGGCCGCCAGAGACGATTGCTCCGGCGTGGCCCATGCGGCGTCCGGGAGGGGCGGTGGTTCCCGCAATAAACCCGGCGATCGGCTTCTTACAGTGAGCTCCGGCCCAGGCAGCGGCTTCTTCTTCGGCGGTTCCGCCGATCTCGCCGATCATGATGATGGCCTCGGTCTCAGGATCTTCGTTGAACATCTTGAGCACATCCAAGTGCGACGTTCCGTTGACCGGATCACCGCCTATGCCCACACAGGTGGACTGGCCGTAACCGCGCGAGGTGAGCTGGAAGACCGCCTCGTAGGTGAGGGTGCCGGAGCGCGAAACCACGCCGACGTTGCCTTTCTTGTGAATGTAGCCGGGCGCGATGCCGATCCGGCAGCCTCCGTGGGAGTGCTCCCCTTCGCCGGGGGTCACCAAGCCGGGGCAGTTGGGGCCGATGAGCCGCGTGCTGCTGCCGCGCATCTTGTGTTTGACCCGAATCATGTCGTTGATCGGAATCCCCTCGGTAATCGCCACAACCAGCGCAAGGCCGGCGTCTGCGCACTCGAGAATGGCGTCAGCGGCGAAGGGCGGAGGCACGAAAACGGCCGACACTGTCGCGCCGGTTTCGCGGGCTGCCTCTTCCACGGTGTCAAACACGGGCACCTTGTGTCCGTTGTGTTCGAAGAACTGCCCGCCTTTGCCTGGGGTGACGCCCGCGACCAGCTGTGTGCCGTAGTCCAGCGAGAGTTGAGCGTGCTTGGCGCCGAAGCTGCCCGTGATGCCCTGCACCAGGATGCGCGTTTGAGGAGTAACAAGAATGGCCATGAAAAGAGGTGCTTGGGATTTAGGCGGCGTGAACGGCGGCCACGATTTTTTGTGCGCCTTCCGCCATGGTCGTGGCGCTTTGGAGCGAGATAGAGCTGTTCGCAAGGGTGCGCTTGCCCGCTTCGACGTTGTTGCCTTCCAGCCTGACGACCAAAGGCAGACTCAGCCCTGTCTCTCTCGCGGCATCCACGATGCCGTGGGCGATGACGTCGCAGTCCATGATCCCGCCGAAAATGTTCACAAGGATCCCTTGGACCGACTTGTCGCCAAGGATGATCTTGAAGGCCGCGCTCACCTGTTCCTTTGTCGCGCCGCCGCCCACATCAAGGAAGTTGGCGGGCTTGCCCCCAAAGTGCTGGATAATGTCCATGGTGGCCATGGCGAGGCCCGCTCCGTTGACGAGGCAGGCGATGTTTCCGTCCAGGCCGATGTAGTTGAGATTAAATTCGCTGGCCGCGACTTCCCGGGGATCTTCCTCAGCCTTGTCACGCATCGCCACCACCGCGGGTTGGCGGTAGAGCGCGTTGTCGTCAAAGTTGAATTTGGCGTCGAGGGCCAGCAGCCGGTTGTCAGGGGTGACCACGAGGGGATTGACCTCCACCAGCGTGCAGTCGGTTTCGGTGTAGGTCTTGTAGAGCGCAGTGAAAAGCTTGGTCGCCTGCGTCATCAACGAGCCGCGGAGTCCCAAGGCTGCCGCGATTTTCCGGGTCTGGTAGGGCTGCAGCCCGAGGAGAGGATCCACCGGCACGCGGATGATTTTTTCGGGGGTGTGTTCCGCAACGGCCTCGATGTCCATCCCGCCTTCAGTACTGGCGATGATCATCGGAGCAGAAATGGCCCGGTCGAAGAGCAGCGCAAAATAGAGTTCGCGGGAAATATCCACCGCTTCAGCCACCAAGAGCTTGCTGACAAGGCGGCCTTCCGGCCCGGTCTGGTTGGTGACGAGCACCTGACCGAGCATCTGTTCTGCCAAATGGCGCACCTCCGCCGGAGTGTGGCAAAGGTGTACCCCTCCCTTGAACCCGTTCTTAAACACCCCTTTTCCACGTCCGCCGGCGTGGATCTGCGCCTTGACGACGATCTGGGTGACTCCCAGTTGCGCCGCTATTTGTTCGGCTTCCTCCGGGGTGGAGGCGGACTTGCCTCCCGGTGAGGCGACACCAAATTTGTGGAAGAGTTCTCGGGCTTGGTACTCGTGGATGTTCATTAAGGGTAAAATCAGCGCCTGAAATACTCCGCCAGCTTTCTAAGAAGGCTCACTTCAGCGACCCGCATCTTTCGGGGGATCGTTTTTGGTTTGGAGACCGGGCGATTGGGGAGTCTTTTTTACGAGCCCTTTACAACTGGAAGCAAGGGTAGGTTTGTACGGGTCCGGTAAAAATGTACGATTTTGAAGCCTGCCGGAATTGTACTTCAGGCAATCATGGCATGAGGCCGAATGCGCGGGACTCCAGCCGCACTCCGTCTTTACCGCTTGTCTCGAGGCTTTTGGCCCCTAGGGAGGTGCGGGATATTGGCTCCGGCATATCCCTAGTTACAGAAGGTGCGGGGATTGCAAGAGTTCGGAAATTCTAGCCAGCAAACGTCCCGCCCCGCCGCCATCCAGCACCCTGTGGTCAAAGGAGAGGGTAAAATGCGCCTCTGTCGCCGGTCGGAAACTTTCCGTTCCTGCATCCCAGCGTGGCATGACGCGCCCGGCCCCCATCCCCAGAACCAGGGTTTGTTCCGGCAGCGGAATCGGAGTCGCCCATTCAAGGCCGAAGGTGCCGAAGTTGGTGACCGTGGCGATGGAGCCTCCTGTGGCATCAGCAGGCAGGCGGCGTCGGCGGGCGAGGTCCACCAGATCGTTGTAACGGATCAGCAGGTCGCTGAGGGAGGTGCGCTCCGCATTGCGAAGCACGGGAACGAGGACGCCGTCCTCCGCCTCCACCGCAAACCCGAGGTCAATGGAGCGCGGATGCACAATTTTGTCTCCCACCAGACGCCCGGCAAGGGCGCTGTTTTCCCCCAAGGCAATCGCGAGGGCACGCAGCGCGTACAGGGCGGGGCCGGGCTTTGGCGTGGAGTTTTTGCGATGGGCAAGCATCGGGTCGATGACCACGGGCGTTCCCACGGTGGCGATGGGCCGCGTCCACGAGCGGCGCATGGCGTCGGCCACGGCAACGCGCATGCTGGAAGCCTGGGAAAGTTTCTGGTCGTCGAGCTGGGAAAGGAACTTCTCGAAGTCTTCGATCGTCAGACGCCCCGCTGCCCCGCTGCCTGCAATACCCGCCAAATCGGCCGAATGGAGACCGAGCTCCGCCATGCGCGCCTTGAGGCGGGGGGACATGAAGCTGGCGCCGAGGGCATGCGCAGGCACAGGCAACCCCCTAAGGGTAGGGCCAACACCCGCGAAAGAAGAAGTGGGAGAGGAGCGGATGTGCGTTTCGGCGCCATTATCCCCCGGGGAAAAACCGTGGGGCAGCGAGCCGTCCACTTGAGCCAGGGGGTCCGGGTGCGCGTCCAGACCGAGGCGTCTGGCTTCCTCGGCGGAGCACTCCACGTAGCCAAGGATCTCCCCCACGGCGTAGCTGCCGTTGACCTGCGCGAGCCATTCGACAACGCGGCCCGAACAGGGGGAGGTGACCCCCATGGTGGCCTTCTGCGTCTCCACTTCGAGCAGGTCCTTGTCCATCTCGACGCTATCGCCTGCGACGAAAAGATGAGCGATCACAGTGGCCTCGGCGATGGACTCGCCCAACTGCGGCATGACGATGGGAATGCGGGGCATACGGGTTGGAAGGAAAAAGGTTAGGCTCTGAGCAGTTCGCGCAGCGCCAGACTGATGGTGCGGGCGGTCGGGCGGTGGGTGCCCCAAAGGTTGGGGTGAAAGGGAACCGGCGTATCTTTGCTGTTGAGGCGCATCGGAGGGGCGTCTAGCAGGTTGAATCCTTCCGTGGCCACACGGGCGAGGACCTCCGCCGTTACTCCCCCCCAAGGCCAGGCCTCTCCCACTGCAAGGATGCGGCCCGTGCGCGCCACCGAGGCTAGCACCGTGTCGGTATCCAGGGGCTTGATGGAGCGCAGGTCGATTACCTCGATTTCCCAGCCTTCCGTGGCCAGTTCATCGGCAGCGGCAAGCGCCTCGTGGACCATTGCGCTGTAGGTGACGACCGTAGCGTCCCGGCCTGCCCGGGCAATGCGCGCCTTGCCCACGGGAAGCGCCTCCTTGGGAAGCGACGGCGCCTTGAGGTGGTAGTACAGGTACTTGTGCTCACAGAAAATCACCGGATCCTCGATGGCCACAGCCTCCAGTAGCATCGAGTAGGCGTCCTCCACCGTCGCCGGCGTCAGAATGATCAAACCAGGGTAGTGTGCGTAAATCGCCTCGAGGCTTTGGGAGTGAAAGGGGCCGCTTCCGGGCGTTCCTCCGCTGGGCAGGCGCACCGTAATCGGGCAGGAAACCCCCGAGCGCCAGAAAAGCGTGGCCGCCTGATTGACGATCTGGTTGAAGCCGACAGTCGAAAAATCGGCAAACTGCATCTCCACAATCGGCCGCATCCCCTGCATCGCCGCCCCAATGGCGGACCCCATCATCGCGTCCTCGCTGATAGGGGAATCCAGCACCCTCCCGGGAAAACGCTGCGCCAAATTTTTGGTGGCCTTGAAGGCGCCTCCGAAGTTGCCGATGTCCTGCCCGTAAATGTAGACCCTCGGGTCTTTCTCCAAGGCTTCGCTCTGGGCCTCCCGAATAGCTTCTAGATAGGTAATCACGTTCCTGAAGATCAGTATTTGAGGGGAGGGTGGAGTTCCGGGCCCTCTTGAAGGTGACGGCTGGAAAGCGCGCACCAGTCTTCGCGGGCGGGGTCGGGAGCCGCCTCGCGCAGGCTGTGGGCGACTGCTTCCTCGACTTGGGTATGAGAATCGCGGTGCCAGGCCTCTACGGTCGTAGCATCGGCCCATTTTTGGCTGAGGATGTGTTCCTCGGCCACCGAAAGGCAATCGCGGCCCAGATGGGTTTCCTTCAGTTGCGGCGGAATGTAGTGGGAGTCGTCGTGTTCCCCGTGGCCTGCGAGACGCAGGCTGGTGGCCACCACAAATTGGGGGCCGCCTCCGTCTCGAGCGGTTTGGACCGCCCCTCCGATGGTCTGGAGACAGGCAGCCAGGTCGGTGCCGTCCACCGAATGGCCGGTGACTCCGTATCCAATCGCCTTGTCAACCAGGTCCGCGCACACAAACTGACGGTTTGTCGGTGTGGAGTAGGCGAATTGGTTGTTGGTGATCACCAGCACCAGCGGGAGTTTCTCCACTGCGGCTTGGTTAATGAACTCGTGGAACGCCCCGGTTGAAGTGGCGCCGTCCCCCAAGCTGACCGCACCAACGGTGTGCTTTTTGCCCTGAAACCGGTGTGCGAGCAGCATGCCGTTGACCACCGAACCCATTGCCCCCAAATGGGAAATCATGGGCAGCAGGCCTTCCTTGGGACGGCCGCGGTGGACGTTGCCGTCCCGCCCCCGCATGGGTCCGGAGCGGGCCCCCAGATAGGTCAGGGTGAAATCCAGCAGGCTTTCTCCAAAAGCGAGTCGGCCAGCCTGATCCCGAATGAGAGGTGCAAAAATATCTCCGTCCCGGAGTGCGATTCCTGTCGCGACACTGATGGCTTCCTGGCCGCGGCCCACGAACACCCCGCCGGTGATCTTGCCCCCGCGGTAGAGGCTGGCGATTTTCTCTTCAGCGACCCGGGCCAGAAGCATCCAGCGGTAGGCGCGGCGATAGGTTTCAGAAAAGTCAGAGGTTCTGCCGGCAGCGTACGGCGCCTCGGAGAGTGGCAACATGCCCGTCATCCTAAGGAGGGCTCCCGCTCAGGCGCAAGAGTTGTCGCACTGGTGCTGCTCGCAGATGTCCGGCACTGCGGATGAGGAGGGTACCTGTTCAAGCAGTCTATGGGAGGCTGGCGGGCGGACTAAACTTGACTCCGGCTCTCGAGATGCGCCTGCAATTCGGTAAAAGGGTCTCCTAAAAGAGGATAGATCCTGGAACTTTTACAGAGCCCCTGTCTGCCTATTTAGGAGGCTCTTTTCAATTTTCCTGCGGGTGTACCCCAACAAGGAGGTAGACTCAGGGCACCCATAAGGCGGTTCAATTGCCGCGGGCGCTGTTAGTTGGCCGGTTTGGCGGAGATCGTTATTTTGCTGAGATCGACTCCGGTAGCCGTTTTGACCGCACTTGCAACGTCGGGGAACTTTGTAGCAGGAATTCCTTTGGTTACCCCCGTTTCCGTTCCAAAAGCACCCATCTGCTCAGAGAGTTTGTTCAGGTCATAGGTGCCGTACATCACCCTGGGCAGTACGTTCACCCAACCCTTTGTGATCTGATCTCTCGTTGCGGGTGTGCTGAGGACCCCGGTACTAGACTTAATGGACAACGATGACCCTTCTTTGAATGCGATATCCCCCAAAACAACCGTTTTGGCTTCGAGTGCGACGGTTTGGGCGTATCGGAGGTCGACGCCCTTCATAGTTAAATCGTTTACAGCGGTCGCTTTGAAATCATTATTGCCCGTTGGAGGTGTTTGCGTCCCTCCTGTCGTCAGTAGCATTTGGTTCTTCCCGTCGAACGTAATATTATAAGCAGTAAAACTGGATGCCGCCGAAATATGTATCGGGTTATCACTGTTGACCGTTATTGAAGACTTTTCAGAGTTAACCGCCGTCACTGTTACTCCCGCGAATTTCACTGTCTTCCCTTCGAAGATGATGGTGTCTGAGTTGATTTCTGCCGAGGAATTCAATAAAAGTTCATTATAAGCTCGTGCCTCGAAACTGATCGGATTGATGTTGCCGTTAGGGTCCACCTTCAGTCCAGCAAGATTGACGTTGTCGCCGTCGAACCGAACCGAGTTCGAAATGATGGTGGTGTTTGATACTGATATTGAGTTTTTCGCTGCCGCACTGAAAGCGAACGTCCCGGGGGTGATGGCACTGAAAGCGAACGTCCCGGAGGTGATGAATCTTGAATCGTTCTCTATTCGAATGTCTTTATCTGCAGTCAGGGTGATCCGACCGGTTGCGCACGCGGAGTTGTTTAAAATTATTGAGCCTCCCGCCGAAATAGAAACTCGATTGGTTGGGGCGTCGTCAAAATACCCATTCGTAATTATG
>CANJYI010000078.1 GCA_947478975.1 Chthoniobacteraceae bacterium | reverse complement strand
TTCGAGTCATTGCTGCACCGGATTCCTGTCCGCAGGGGGGATAGCTTGTTTGTCCCGGGCGGAAGGATTCACGCGATCGGGGGGGGGTGCCTCATCGCTGAGGTGCAGCAGAACAGCGACACTACTTACCGGGTGTTCGACTGGAATCGCAGGGCGGCGGACGGCACGCACCGCGAGTTGCACATCGAACAGTCGCTTGCCTGTCTCAATTTTGAGGATCAGGCGCCTTCCATTGCTGCAGATTTGAGCGAGAGCGGTTTTTCCTGCGAATTCTTCTCTGTCGCCGGACTTCCATTGAAGGAGGCTGCTCCTGCGGGGGCGCATGCGGGTGCGGTTTTTTTGGTGGCGGAAGGTTTTCTTGGGGTTGCGGGGGAAGTGTTTGGGCGCGGGGACTGGTTTTTACTGCCGGCCCAAGCCGCCGCAGTGCTCCTCGAGCCTGGGCCCGGGGGCGTGTCTCTGGTTCGGGTCGCGCTTCCTTCTTCGGACGGGGGTTGCTAGCGGGGTGGCGAGAGGCTGGCTGCGCCGGCTGACTTTTTTTGGAGTGGCGGTACGTGGAGGGGGGGGGATGCGATTCAGGGAATGTGACGAGAGGAGAATTTCAGTGCCCATGAGTCCGGAACGCGACGGCCTCAAAGGAATCAGGGAGCTGTGGCAAAAAAGGCATCCCGGGGTGGCGTTGTTTGCTGCCGTGCTCGTGGGAGGAGCCGGAGTGTGGTGTTTGCGGGAAAAGGGGGGGCGGCCTTCCTCCTTGGAACGGCAGCTTGAGGAGGTTGCACCCGTGGGGGGAGCAGTGGTGACAGTGCCAGTAGATGTCGATTTCGAAGGGCAGCCCGGGAGTGCGGCGTGGGTTTGGCAAATTCTGCGCGGTGAGGCGAAGGACTCCACGCCCGAGGATAGGGAGGGGGTCTGGGCGTTTTTACGGGAAGGCTTTGGAGCGGCAACTCAGAACCTGAATTGGTTTGCGGCCGACGAGGCCCTCACTTGGCTCAGGGGGGCGGTGGCTGCGGCTTCAGAAATCGAGTCAGGGCTGATGAGCCTCGGCGGCGACCGGTCGCTTTCGGAATCGCTGCGGTGTTTCGCTTTGCAGCACCTTGGGATTTGGGCGGAGGAACACCGTCTTGGCGCCGAGGTCGTCGCACAGCTGAGGGCGGCGACAGGGGAAGTGCAGTCCGGAGGGGTGGGGGGCGCGGCGTTGCGCGTGCTCAACCGCATTCGTACCTCGCCTGCGGAGGAGGCTTGGCTTCGGACGCGTGTTGTGGAGTTGCTGGAGAATGTGGACTGTTCTCCCGAGCAACGCGTGGCGGCCCTCCAGATCGCGGTTGAGTTGGATGCGGTAGCCGTCGAACCGGTCGCGAGAAAGCTTGTGGCACCCAGTCGGCAGGTTTCAGAGCGCGTGAACGCCTTTTTTGCGCTGGGGCGCCTTGGGAATGAGGAAACGCTCCGGTGGCTCAGTTCTCAGGCGCAACCTGCAGAGGCTCTCGTTTTGGAGGCAAAAGAGCGGGCGATCCGGAATCTTGCAACGCGCTAGCCTTTTCGGAGGGTGGTTGAAGGTGGTCCGCAAGGGGCCGGCGAGCTTGAAAGGGGATGGCCCTGTCGGAATGCGGGCGTTTCCACCGTTTTTTGTTGTCAGCCTGCGGCTTCGCCCTTAGCGTTTCCGGCCCGTCTCGCTGCGCACTCCTATAACCTTCGCCGTTGGTCCTTGGGTTGAATGCTCTGGCATTTAGCCGTCTGCGCCAAGGGAAACCCGGTGAAATCCTAGTTAAAATCCGTCTTCGGGCGGTCCTAAATACCATGTCAGTTCGTCTTGGCCGATTTGAAATGCCGTCCTCCCTCGTTAAGGACGAGGCGTCCCGCACCGATACCTACGCGAAGTTCATCGCTGAACCCTTCGAGGCCGGATACGGCCACACGGTGGGCAATTCGCTGCGCCGCGTGCTGCTTTCCTCCTTGGAAGGCGCATCTATCACCGCAGTGAAGATTACGGGAGCCAACCATGAGTTCCAGACGCTTCCCCACGTGGTCGAAGACGTCACCGACATCGTGTTGAACCTCAAGCGGGTCAAATTCAAGGCGCACGACCATGAGATCCGCAACCTGCACATCTCTGTAAACAAGGAAGGCGCAGTGACCGCAGGCGACATCCAGGACTCTGCTCAGTGCGAAGTCGTCAACAAGGACCTGTTGATCTGCACCCTCGACAAGAAGGTGAAGTTTGAGGCCGAACTCGAAGTGCGCGTGGGCCGTGGTTTCTCCACCGGCGACCAGAACAAGCGCCCCGACCAGCCCATCGGCGTGATCGCCTTGGACTCGATTTTCTCTCCCGTCACCCGCGTGAAGTACGCAGTGGAGAACACCCGTGTTGGCCAGCGCACGGACTATGATCGTTTGATTCTCGAGATCTGGACGGATGGCCGGATCTCTCCCGAGGACGCCTTGGTGCAGTCCTCCAGCATCTTGAAGCGTCACTTCGAGCCGTTCTATGGCTACGACGAGAACGCAGTGGAGTTCACAGAGGAACAGCCGCAGCAGAGCCAGGAAAACCAGAAGCTCAAGAAGCTGCTGAATATGAGCGTCAATGAAATTGAGCTCTCCGTGCGTGCTGCCAACTGCCTCAACAACGCCAACATCACCACTGTCGGACAGCTTGCGCAGAAGTCTGAGAGCGAAATGCTCAAGTATCGGAACTTCGGTAAGAAATCGCTCAACGAGATCAAGGACAAGCTGCACCAGCTGGGCCTCTCCCTTGGGATGAAGTTCGACTCCGGGCTTGTGGAGCCTAACTCACCCGAGACCTCGCTGGTCCCTCGCTAACCTAAATCTAAAACTGCCCTTATTATGCGTCACCAACGGAAAACCGTGAAACTTGGCCGTTCGCAGGCCCATCGCGACGCGCTGCTGGCCAACCAGGTAATCAGCCTGATTGAACACAGCCGTATCAAAACAACCCTCGCCAAGGCCCGCGCCGTGCGCCCCTTTGCCGAAAAGCTCGTCACCATCGGGCGCAAGAACACGCTGCATGCTCGGCGTCTCGCGCTCTCGTACCTGCTCCACAACAAGGATGCGGTGCGTGACCTTTTTGACAAGGTGGCTCCCCGCACCGCAGGCCGCCACGGTGGCTACACCCGCATCATCAAGCTGGGCAACCGCAACAGCGACGCCGCTGAAATGGCGTTTTTGGAGTGGGTGGATCACACCCCGGTAGCGGCCGAGGCGCCTGTCTCGACCGAGGCAACTGCAACAGCCGGAGCTTAGTCTCCCGTAAGGCGGGCCGGGCGGTTTTCCGCCGGGCTCGCTTTCAGGCAAGGTTTCAGCCCTTTGAGAGCGCTCTCCCACACCGGGAGGGCGCTCTTTTTGTCTCCGGGAGGCGCTGCTTCTTGACTTGGTGGGGGCAAATCGTTGTGGCACCGGTTGCGGGTCGTGCTAGACTTTCCCCAGAGCGCCGGCTTCACTCCCGCCGCGTCCGCTTTCCCCCAAAAAACATATGCGATATTCGCAACCCTTGGCTGTGGTGGTGGCGGCTTTAAGCGTGGCGGTTCCTTCGGCTCACGCGCAGGAGGCGCTCGGAGAGGAGGGGTTCGCCTTTTTCTACGATTCATTGGCCCCCTACGGCGACTGGATCAACATAGCGGGGCACGGCCCCTGCTGGAGGCCAGAGGTGGAGGAGGGGTGGTCGCCCTACACTGACGGGTACTGGGCGTACACGGATGTCGGCTGGACTTGGGTGAGTCACGAGCCGTTTGGGAGCATTGTTTACCACTACGGCCGGTGGCTGCTGTCCAGCCGCGGTTGGTGCTGGGTGCCGGGGGCGGACTGGTCGCCTGCCTGGGTGTCTTGGCGCACGGGTGAGGACTACATCGGATGGGCGCCCCTTCCGCCGGAGGTTCCGTGGCAACCGCAAAGGGGCATCAGCAGCTGGGTGGATGTGCACACTGAAATAGGCCCGGCTTACTATCGCTTTTGCGCAGTGCGTGATTTTTCAGCGCCCGTGTTGACCGACGTGTTGCTGAGGCCTTCACGAAACGCGGTGATCATGGTCCGCACCGAGAATGTGACCAACATCACGGTGCGCAACAACACGGTGTATTGTGGCGGGCCGAGGTATGGCTGGGTGTCGGAGCATGCCTCCGGGGGGGTGCCGCTTTTGCGGGTGGCCCGGGAGGAAAACGTGCGGCACTACCGGAGTCTGCAGGGGAGCGGTGGAGGGGTGCAGAACTTTGTGTACAACAATATTTTGGTACTGCCCGCCCCGAGACGGGTGGAGTTTGGCGCGGCGGTGCGAAACTTCCCGGCTCCGCCTTCGAACGTTTCGGTATCCAAGGGCTGGTATTCCGACGCTTCTGGAAATGAACGCCTCAAAACCCACATCAGCAAGGAGTGGGAGCAGCACCGCGCAACGCCGCCCCTTTCGGGCGCGGCTAAGGATCCCGGCGGACCGTCCATCCGCTTGACTGCACCCACCTCGGCCGAGAAGCGGGCTGCTCTCAACGAGATTGCCTCGACGCCTGCGCCAGCACCCTGGGCTGGCGGCGGGCGTTCGGACAAGGTGTTGCGGGCCGGCGATTCTCCCGGCGGGGAGCGTCCTTCTTTTGTTCCCAAGGCGCTGCCCGTCAAGCCCCAGTCGCCGGCATTCCAGCAAATGTCGCCGCTGGGAAGTCCTGCTCCCGTTTCTGAGGTGGGCGCAGACCGGGGGACTTTCGGGCGACCGCTTCAGAGTGGATCTCCCAACGCAGACATTGTGCCTGGGGGGAGCTTCGGTGGGCAGCAGACGGTGCGTCCGGAACCCAGTTCCAAGACCCTGCCGCGCCCCGTGGCCGGTGGGTTTCCCGAGCGAACGGCGGTTCCCGGGGGGCAGGCTGGACAGCCCTATCTCCCAAATCAGGCTGCGCGAGGCGGCCAAGCGCCGCAGGATCCTGAGGCGCGGCCCAAGACGCAACTTAGGCCGGATGCCGTCAACGGGAATGGCATTGGGGCGGTGCCAGGGAATGCGGTTTCCCCAGCGCGGCCCAGCAGTGAGTTGCCACCAGGATTTTCGCAACCGCAAGGTTCCCGCAGTGGGTCGAGTTTTTCCCAGCAAGGTGCCGGAAGCGCGGTCGGCGCTCCCTCCAGAGGCGGCGCACAGGAAGTGCCCTTCGGCGGCGCTGGGAGGAGTGGCGGCGGAATCGCTCCTGTACAGGCGGCGCCGCTTCCCCGCGCAAGCCAACCTCCGGCAATGGCAGACCAGCCCGCTCGTTTTCAGCGTACGGCCCCCCAGCAGCAGCAGCAGCAGCCCTCCCCGGGGGCTCCGGCGGGCATGGGCGGCGCGGGAATCCCGGGAGGAGGACGTCCGCAAAGCGCTCCGCCAGTGCCCAGCGCCGCGCCTCCGAGCGCGCCTGCACCTGCCGCGCCGGCTGGGGCCGGGCAAAAGAAAAAGCCCGGAGATCCGGGGTATGTTCCCGGAACCCCCTGAGTTTTTTGGGCGGTTTTCTTTTTCAAGGCAGCGGCGTGCCTTTTGAGAGGGGTGACGGGACCTGGGGTGCCCTCAGATGGCGGAGCCGGGGTGACCTGCCTCTCAGAATCTGGTTCCTCCGTTGACCATGGAGTGGGCCCTTGGGCGGTCTGTGGCTGGGTAGATTTGGGGGGCATCGGCTTTCCCCCTAAAGGGAACCCTCGCTTGTTCCGATTAGACCACGGTATTCTTCCGCAGCGCGGGGTCGAATCCTTCGCTACCCCACCGCTCCTTCTCTATGCGTAAATTTCACCTTGTCCTTGCTTTTCTCGGGATTGTCTTCGGCTGGACCGTCCGCCAGATGATGCACCCGGCTGGCGAGGCGAAGGGGGGGGCGGATGCAAAAGCGTCTTCCTCGCTTTCCACCGAAGTGCAGCCGGCCGAGCCCACGGCTGCCGCTACAGCCTCGGCCGTTCCCGCCACGGCCGTATTGCCGGCGATCGCGACCGTTCCGAACGCAGCCGCCCCTGCGCCTACACAGCCCGGCCAAACCGCAGGACGGCCGCAGGAATGGGACCGGTTTGAACAGTGGATGGAGAAGTGGCGTGCCGCGGGCGCGGATGAGAAACTGGCCTTGGAGGAGGAGGGCGTATTTTTGGCTGAGGAGCGGGCGGCCGTTCTCAAGGGACTGATGCAGATTGACCCGAAGCTGGCCTTTGAGCTCGGGATTCCTCTGCGGGATTACGTGGCACTGCCGGCCTCGGTGCAGGCCAAAATGGAGCGACCCTTTAACGTGCAGACGTCCTTTGACGTTCTCAGGAGCATGAGCGTCGACGAAAACGGCGTGTGCAACACGGGGGTTCCTCTCAAGGGCGAGCAGCAGGGGCCCGCCGGGCGGGTGGTGCTGCAGGTGGGCACAGAGGATCAGATGGAGAGTTACTCCTACGGGGCCCGGTTGGCCGCTTACCCGGGCAAACAGCAGACGACGCTGCACGGTTATGCGCTCGATAACAGGCAGGTGCTGGGAGAGGACTCCATGCAGCAGTTGGCCGTCGCGGACATCGAGGCCGCGGTGAGTTTGTTCGGGGAAAGCAGCTTCGGCCGGGAGACCAGCCCGGTTTCAGGGCTTCCCGCGGATCCGGAGATCGCCGCGGTTTATTCGGGCAGCGTGCACTGGTTTGCCAGCACCGAAGAACTGGGTCAGGCCCGGGCTTTGTTGCGGGCGATTGACACTTCGGTCAACCCGAAGCCTGTGACGCGCTATTTTGACCAGATGGGCCTTGCCGGGATTGCCCGGGGCTCGGTCACAGAGGTGATCACGCCCGAGACCTACGCGCCGCTTCTGGCCTTTGTTTTTTCGGGCTACAACCGGGCCTGGACGTGCACCCCCAAGAAGGTGTTCGTCGCCCCCATCAAATACACCCAGGACGCCTGGGACACGACCAAGTACGTTCCCTCCCTTCGGGCGATCACCGCCGGCGTGGACCAGTACATCCAGCAGATCTCCCGTGGTAAGTCGGAGTTTGAGATCGTGATGCCTACCAGCGCGGTCGTTTTGAGCAAGACCCAGTATCCCAACGAAGGGGTGGCCCTGCTGGAGAAGCTCAAAGACTACTACCGCACCACGATGGGGGGGAATCCCGACGACATCGACATCTGGACCTCCTTTGTTGAAACGTCCAACGGGGCGGCTGGATATGCGGGCCGGGGATTGGCGGGAGCCTGGAGATGCTGGATTACCAATTGTCTGGGCCAGGGCCTCTGGTGTCATGAATACGGGCACTGCTACGGCCTGCCCCACGCCAATTCCTGGGTGCTCAATGCCGGCGTGACGGATCCGCTCTCGGCCAGTGGCGCCCACAAGGAGTATGGGGACCAGATGGACATCATGGGCGGTGGCGTCTACCCCCAAGGCTACTGGCGCATGCACGCGCTCTGGAGCATCGGTTGGCGCGACACCCCAGAGTATCAGGAGGTAAGCGCGCCTGGGATTTATCGCGTCTATCGGTACGACTACCCTGACATGGGGCTGACCGAGTCGGACGCGGGCACACCTCTTTCCCAAGGGCTCCGGGTGAGACGCGGCGGCGGCGTCTCCGGGCAGCTCTTTTCGATCACGCACCGCGCCAACTACAACAATCTTCCGACAATCGGCCGGGGGTTGCAGGTGGTTTGGGTGAAGGAAAACCAGGAGCCCGGCTGGTATGATTCCACGCAGAGCCACATGTTGGATTTGACTCCTGAAACCCGGGACGTGAATTCAGACGGTGGCTTGGTGATTGGAAAAACCTTCTGTGACGCGGTGGGAGGAGTTTCCGTGACGGCCCTTGCCCTTCGCGGGACCGCGCCCAACGTGTACGTGGAGACGGAGGTCAAGTTCGGCCCCTTCACCGGCAACCGCGCCCCCTCCGGTCTGGTTTTGACCGTTCCGGCCACTGGCACCGCCCGTACTGCCCTGAGCATGAGTGCCACGGCCACGGATGCTGACGGCGATTCTCTGGCCTACCACTGGAACTTCGGGGACGGGAGCATCGCCAACACCGCCGTGGCCGCCCAGACCAAGACCTTCACCGCCGGCGGAGTGTACAGCGTCAAGGTGATCGTCACCGACAAACGGGGAGGAACGGCCACCGCGACGGCCAGCATCAGCGTCGAGGATCCCCTGCGTGCTATCAGCTCGGCGGCACTGCCCAACTGGAGGGGCGGCGGGTTGAACAGCATTCGCAACATCGACGGAACGGCGCTCTACGCTATGGGCAGTTACGAGGCCCTGTACAAAACCACAGACGGCACCAACTGGACGAAGCTCTCTGTCACGGGATCGACGGGGTACAGTATGTTTGACGCGGCCTCCGACGGTTCGACTCTGGTGGTGCTTGCCACCAAGGATGCGGACAAGACGGTGAAGCTCTTTTTTTCGCAGGACCAAGGGGCCACGTGGAACTCCTACGCTCCGGCGGCTGCCTCGACCCTCTCCAAGTTAATCTGGACGGGCACCAACTTCATCGCGATGGGGGGCGATTCGACCAACAACTACGTGCTGCTCTCCACCAACGGCGTGACGTGGACGAAGGTGGCGGTGCCCATGCCGCAGACGGGCAGCTGGAAGGCCGTGGCGACCGACGGCGCCGGCAACGTGCTCATGAGCGGAAGCACCTCGGGCGTGCCGATCGTCATGACCGCTTTTTCAAGCAACCACGGCGCCACTTGGACGACCTTCACCACCAGCCTCAACGCGGACGCCCAGGACTGCGCGTACTTTGACGGCAACTTCTATGTGGGCGGCTGGAACATGTACCTTTCGAAGGTCACCGACTCTGGACAGGTGTTCACCTCGGTCAGCACGGTCAAAGAGACCCGGGGGTACGACTTCTTCATCCTAGCCAACCAGAATTTTGCCCTCGCCCGAGAATCCAAGACGGACAGCACGACCAATCTGCAGCTGACTCGCAACGGTCTGGACTGGTTCAGCCTTGGGATCACGGGCAACCCCGCCTTCAAACGGGGGGCCGCCTTCAACGGGTACATGCACTTTATCCAGACCGAGATCGTCGGCGGCTACATGACCTACAAGGTGGCAAAGACCGCCACGGATGTGACGGCCAGTTTCGCCGGCGGAGATGGCGGCGGCGTGAATGAGGATTCGGCCCCGGCTATCCTCTCCCAGCCCAATTCGCTCGCGGTAAACCCAGGAGCCTCGGCATCCTTTTCGGTTTGGGCTTCTGGCTTGGCTCCCCTCAGCTACCAGTGGAGCAAAGACGGTGCTCCAATCACCGGCGGGACGAACGCAAGCTACGCGATTGCCTCGGTGGGCAGTGGCGATGCGGGCAGCTATCAGGTGGTGGTGACCAACTCTCTGGGAACGGCCACCAGCCAACCGGCGGTTTTGACCCTCAACTCTCCCGTGACCATCACACAGCAGCCGCTTTTGCGGACGGTCCGCTCCGGAGTTTCGGTTTCCTTCTCCGTCACCGCCACGGGCACAGCCCCGTTCACTTACCAGTGGAAGAAGGGCGGCGTGAATATTGCGGGCGCAACCGCCAGCAGTTACGTGATTGCATCGGCCACCGTAGCGAATTGCGGAGATTATAGCGTGGTGGTGAGCAATGTGGCCGGAAGTGCCACCAGCGCCACGGCTACCCTCACTATGCAGGTGCCGGTGGCCATCACGGTCCAACCCGTCAGCGTGACGGTCAATTCCGGGTCCCGGTTGAGCCTATCGGTGA
>CANJYI010000077.1 GCA_947478975.1 Chthoniobacteraceae bacterium | reverse complement strand
GCGGCGGAAATCGGCACGATGAAGGTGACCGAACAGATTGACGCGCTCCGGGCGCTGGGCGTCCATCCGATCGACTACCTGATCGTGCCCCGGGTGCTTGCCCTGATCATCTCGACCCCGCTGCTGGTGGCCGAATGCATCGGGCTCGGAATCGGCGCGGGCTACCTTGTGGCGACCCGCGTGCTGGGCATTTCGGAGGCCTACTACGTGAAGAACATGCTCACCTTCACTACGGGGCGGGACATCAAAATGGCGTTGTTCAAGGGGATGGCTTTTGCACTGCTCATCGGCTTCGTCGCCTGCGAAGAAGGTCTCAAAACTTCGCAGGGCGCCGCCGGGGTCGGACGCGCCCCCACCCAGGCGGTGGTCATCGGCTCGCTGATGATCCTCATATCCAACTTCTTCCTCTCCTTTTTCCTCAACATCTTTTTCCCGGCCGGGACATTTTAACCGATGATCCAGGTAATTGATCTGCACAAATCGCTAGGCACGCAGGAGGTCCTGCGGGGCGTGAGCATGCGTATTTCCCCGGCCCAAACGCATGTGATCCTCGGCCGCTCGGGCTCCGGCAAAAGCGTGCTGCTCAAACATCTGGTCGGCCTGTTTCAGCCCGACTCCGGGCAGGTGCTCGTCGATGGAGAGGACATCTCCAAGCTTCACGAACGGCAACTGGGTCCCATCCGCAAAAAGATCGGCATCCTGTTCCAGAGCGGAGCGCTCTTCGACTCGATGAGCGTTTCCGAAAACATCGCCTTCCCGTTGCGGGAGGGCGGGATCACGGATCCGGAAGTCATCCGCACCAGGGTGGCAGAGGCCCTCGAGATGGTCGACTTGGCGGGGGAGGAAAACAAGATGCCGGAAAACCTCTCGGGCGGGATGCGCAAACGTGTGGGCCTGGCCCGCACCATTGTTTCGCGCCCGTCGTGCATCCTGTACGACGAACCCACCACGGGGCTTGATCCCATCGCCACCGACTCGATCAACCACCTTATTCGCCGCCTCCAAAAGCGTCTGCAAGCGACCTCGGTGGTGGTCACGCACGACATGAAAACGGCCTTTCACACCGCCGACCGGATCGCCTTTCTCCACGAGGGCGCCATTTATTTTGAGGGCACCACCACCCAGCTCAAGGCTTCGACGGACCCGGTGTTGCTCAACTTCATCGAAGGCCGCTCAGGCGAAAGTGACTGAACAAACCCCCGCAATGCCCTATCTTCCGCGGCAGAAAACGACATCCCACACCGCTTCACAGGCACCCCTTTCCTCATGGCAAAATTCAAATTTCGAGCCACCGAAACACTGGTCGGGCTTTTCCTTTTCATCGGTCTGGGCATCCTCGCCGTGCTGGTGGTGACCTTCGGTCGGATGGGCACCACCCTGAACAAACCCTACGAGCTGATCGTCATCTTCAGCAATGTGAGCGGCCTCTACTCTGGGGCGGACGTTCTCCTCGCCGGTGCACGCGTCGGCTTCATCGCCTCCCAGCCCCAGCTCATGAAGGAGTCCTACCGGGTCACCGTGCGCCTCAAAATTGAAAAGCAGTTCGCCATCCCGCGCAAAAGCCGGTTTGTCGTCGGCAGCGCAAATCTTCTCGGCGACAAATACATCGATGTGATTCCGGAATCCGACATGGATCCAAGCGACGTTTTGCAGGGCGGCGAGGTCATCGAGGGCAGCCGCTCCGGCGGCTTTGACGAACTGACCGCCCGGGGCGGCGAAGTGCTCGACCAGCTGTCCGTGGGGCTCAAAAACATTCAAAAGCTCACCGAAACGGTCAACGAGAAGCTTCTAAACGAAAGCAATGTACAAAACCTCCAGGAGACTTTCGCCAACATCAAGGAGACCTCCGCCTCGTTTAAGAAATCCTCACTCACCCTCGACAGCGTACTAAACAAGACCAACGAGACGATGGCCGACCTGCACTCCGTGACCGACAAAGCAGGGAAGGCGGCTGACTCGCTCCAAAAGCTCAGCAAAAACGCAGTCGAAGGAAAGGGCCCGCTGGGCATGCTGGTCAATGACAAGGAGACCGCCGACAATCTCAAGGCGCTCATCTTCAACATGCGCAAATCTGGCGTCCTCTTCTACAAAGACAAGGCGTTGCCTGAGTCCGACGCCAAGGGCCGCAAATCGCCATGAAACCAAGCAGCTGGAGGCGCAACATCGGCACAGCGACGCTCCTCGCAGGGGTCTCGCTTTGCGGTTTTGCCTCACCCGCTGCGGATCCGCCCCAGCGCCGTTGGACGCAGGCCGACTTCGGCGGCGTCCTCTCCGTTGGCCTCGAGGGCCACCGCGATTACAAAAGCGGCCTGCGCCATTACACCGCGCTCTGCGCCGGTTGCCACACTTTGGGCAAGCACGGTGATGGCTCGGCCCCGGACCTCACCCTGAGCGCACTGACCTATTCCCCGGAGGAGTTGCTTGGCCACCTGCTCTCGACATCCAAGCACCGACGCAACCCGAAGACCGCAACCGGCCTCCTGGATATCCTTCCACAGGCCGGGGTACTTGATCTGCTCGCTTTCGTGCTCGCAGGTGCCGATCCTCAGAGCCCGTTCTTTCTTCACCCCTGAGAACGCCACCCCCTCCGCCATGCGCCTGCCCAGACTCCTCCTAGTCCCGCTCTTCCTTTTCGCTCCGTGGGGACCCTCGGCCCCCGCACAGACTCCGCCGGCACCCGACTCGCCGCTCATGACTCTGGAACACGCCTACGATATTGCAGCCGCCTCGGACCAGGCGCTGCGTATCGCATTTCTGGAGGTGCGCAAAGCGGAGCTGCTCCCCCTCAGCGCGCTCACCCGAATCGCGCCAAGGCTCGGAGGGAGCTACGATTACGACCGAAAAGGCAGGTCCCTCCAAAGCCCCGGCACCAGTGCGGGCTCGTTTTTTTTGGAGCAACCGTTGCTGGATCTCTCCGTTTTTCCGGCGCGCAGACGGGGCAAGATCGCGGCGGAATCCAGCCGACTGGCGCGCCAGTTTACCATCCGCGAAACGTTGTTTGGCGTGGCGGCTGCCTATTTCGACGTGCTCAAGGGCGAACGCCAGGTGTCAGTCAACCGGCAGTCGCTGGAGTTGGCCAAGGAACAGGAAGGGCTGGCGCAAAAGCGGGCAAACGTAGGCGAGGTCACCCGCACCGACGTGCTGCGCGCAACGGTGAGTGTGGAAGTGGCGCGGCGCATCCTGATCACCGCGGAGAACGCGCTGGAGTTCAGGCGCAACACCCTGCGCAACGTGCTTAACATGGCTCCTGAGGCACCCTTCCGCGTCGCCGACCCGCTACCCTACCGCACCACCGTCCCCGAATTCCCTGCCTTGCTCAACAAGGCCTACGCGCAACGTGAAG
The DNA here is from genome assembly GCA_947478975.1 of Chthoniobacteraceae bacterium. Classification (GTDB taxonomy): domain Bacteria; phylum Verrucomicrobiota; class Verrucomicrobiia; order Chthoniobacterales; family Chthoniobacteraceae; genus Chth-196. The sequence continues at coordinate 6,312 of CANJYI010000077.1, read as the reverse complement.
ACCTGCGCGAATCCACGCTGGCGGTCCAGCAAGCCGAGTTGCGCAGGGACGAAGTCCGCACTGAGTACGCGCCCTCCATCGTGGCCAGAGGCTCCTCAAAGTTTCCCGCCCCCCGAAGCACGACGCCAGAGACCTGGGATGCGTCCATTTCGGTGCAGGTGCCCTTCTTCTCTGGCGGCCAGCGGGAGATCGACCTGGTGAACGCACGGACCGACATTGAGAAGACGATACTTCAGCGCGAACAGCTGCTTAAAAAGATCGAGTCGGAGGTCAAACGGGCCTGGCTCGACGTGCAAACCCTCGAGGGCTCCCTTTCCGCGGTCCGCGCCCAAGTCGCAGCCGCCGAGCAGGGTTACAAGGACCTTCAAAACCAATACAGCGCCGGCACCGCAAAAAGTGTGGACGTCCTTTCCGGTCTTCAGGATCTGAGCGCCGCCCGACTCGACCTCAATTCCCTCAGCCTCGACTACCAGGTCGCACTCCGGGCACTGGAGCAGGTCAACGGCACCTTCCAGGAAGCGCGAGTAAAAGCGGCCTGCGGCAAGTAGGCCGCCCGCGGCTCCGAATCCAAACTCCTTTCCAAATGAAACGCATCCTTCTCCTCCTGCTGCTGCTCGGCGCTGCCGGAGGCGGCTGGTGGTACTACCAAGGGCGCAAGCCCGCCGCGACCGAATACAACACCGAGGCCCTGAGCAAAGGCGATATCACCCAGATTGTGACCGCCACCGGTTCGCTCAAGCCAGTCATCAACGTGACGGTGGGCTGCCAGATTTCGGGCACCATTTCCAAACTGAACGCAGACTTCAATTCCATGGTCAAGGAAGGCCAGGTTCTCGCCACCTTGGACCCGGCAACCTACGAGGCGATCGTGCTTCAGGCTCAGGGGGAACTCGCCAACTCAAAGGCCACCCTCGAACTGGCCGAGATCACCGCCAAGCGCAAGGAAGAGCTGGTCAAACAAAACGCCGGCACCCAAGCGGATCTGGACACCGCACACGCCAGCCTCCACCAGGCGCAGGCCGGTGTGCGCATCAAGGAGGGCGCCCTTAAAAAGGCTGAGGTCGACCTGAGCCGCTGCACCATTTACTCGCCCATCGACGGCACCGTCATCGCACGCTCCGTCGACATCGGCCAGACCGTCGCCGCCTCGCTCAGCGCGCCAAACCTGTTTACGATCGCCAACGACATGAGCAGCATGCAGATCTCCGCAGCGGTGTCCGAGGCCGACATCGGCAACGTCGCCGAGGGCCAGTCCGTCGAGTTCACCGTGGACGCCTTCCCCTACACTCCGTTTAACGGCAAGGTTGAACAGATCCGAAACTCGCCGGTGACCGTCCAGAACGTGGTGACCTATGACGTGCTGGTGGCCGTCGCCAATCCGGAGCTCAAGCTCAAGCCGGGGATGACCGCGAACGTCTCCATCGTCGTCGCCCAGCGTAAGGGCGTCCTGCGGGTGCCAAACTCCGCCCTCCGTTTCCGCCCGCCCGAGCCCGTTACTCCAGCTGCCGGCGGGGCCGAGTCGAAGCCCCGCGTAGGCGGCCGCCCCCCCAAGGGCGCGCGGCCCGACCGCAAGGTCCACGTCCTCCAACCAGGGGCAGCGAGCCCCGAACCCCTCCAGGTCAAGCTGGGCATCTCAGACAACCTGTACACGGAGGTCCTCGGAGGACTTGAAGAGGGAGCCGTCCTGGTCACCGGCCTCAAAACCGCTCCCTCAGCCGCGGTGAAGCCCTCGGCCAACCCGATGAGCGGCATCCCGATGCGTCCCCGCTAAAAGGCTGCCCCCGCCCAAGCCGCCGCCATGACACCGGTCATCCAACTAGACCATGTGTGGAAAACCTACCACACCGGCGATTTTGAGCTGCACGCGGTGCGCGACGTCACCCTGCGGATCGAACGCGGCGAGTTTGTCGCAATCATGGGCTCCAGCGGCTCCGGCAAGTCGACGATGATGAACATCATCGGCTGTCTCGACCGCCCCAGCGCGGGACGCTACCTCCTCGACGGCACCGACATCTCGACCCTGGACCGCAACGGCCTTGCCGACATCCGCAACCAGAAGATCGGCTTTGTCTTTCAGGGCTTCAACCTCCTCACGCGCACCTCGGCCGTGGAAAACGTCGAGCTCCCGATGATGTACAACCGCACCGGAATCGGGACCAAGGAGATGCGCCGACGCGCCATGGAAGCGCTCGACATGGTCGGCCTCTCCAACCGCTACGACCACCATCCCAACCAACTCTCCGGGGGCCAACAGCAGCGCGTCGCCATCGCACGCGCCCTCGTCAACCAGCCCGCCCTGCTCCTCGCCGACGAACCCACCGGCAACCTCGACACCCGGACCTCCATTGAAATCATGGACGTCTTTCAGACGCTCAACGACCAGGGGATCACCGTCCTCATGGTCACCCACGAGGCCGACATTTCCCGCTACAACAAGCGCTGTCTCGTCATGCGCGACGGCACCGTGCGCAGCGACACCCCGGTCGAGGACCGGCTCAACGCACGCGAACAGCTCGCACGCTTTCTCGCCCAAGCTCCCGAGGGCCCCGCGCACCCATGACGCCCTTCGCCACCTTCCGCCTTGCGCTGCGTGCCCTCCAGCGCAACAAGCTTCGCTCCACCCTCACCATGCTGGGTATTGTGATCGGCGTGGGCGCGGTCGTGGCCATGGTGGGCATCGGCAACGGCGCCAAGGCACAGGTCGAGGCCCAGATCGCCACCCTCGGACAGAACGTTATCCTGATTTTCCCGAGCAGTTTCTCCAGCGGCGGCGTCCAGTCGGGCATGGGTGGAGCCGGCACCCTCAAACTGGAGGACGCCAAGGCCATCGCAGACGAAGTGCCCGACGTTCTCGCCGTGAGTCCGGGCACCCGCGTCTCCTCGCAGCTGGGCTTCGGCAACCAAAACTGGTCCTCCTCCGTCATCGGCGAGGGGCCCGAGTATTTTGACATCAGGCAGTGGGAAATCACCGAGGGTTCCGGGTTCACAGACCAGGACGTCCGCTCCGCCGCAAAGGTCGGGGTGATCGGCGCCACCGTGGTCAAACAGCTTTTCGGCGAGGAGGATCCGCTTGGGCAGATCATCCGGGTCCGAAACGTCCCGTTTCAAGTCATCGGCGTGCTCAAGCCCAAGGGCACCTCCGTCATGGGTACCGACCAGGACGACGTGGTCATCGTCCCCTACACCACGGTCATGAAGCGCCTAAGCGGCCTGACGACGCTGCGCATGATTTCCGTCCAGTGCACCAGCGAGGACCGTTCTGGCGCTGTGGTACAGGCCATTACCGCACTGCTCCGGCAACGCCACCGGTTGGGCACCGAGCGGGAAAGCGATTTCATGGTCCGCAGCCAGCAGGAGATTGCGGAGATGGCGACGGCCACTTCCAAGATCATGCGGCTGCTTTTGGGGGCGATCGCCAGCGTGTCGCTGGTGGTCGGGGGTATCGGGATCATGAACATCATGCTGGTGAGCGTCACAGAACGCACCCGGGAGATCGGTATCCGGATCGCCCTTGGAGCGCACGGCTCGGACATTCTCACCCAGTTTCTCATCGAGGCCGTCACCCTGAGCTCGCTCGGCGGCGTCATGGGGATCCTGCTCGGACTGGGCACCTCCACCGCGCTATCGCAGATCGCAGGCTGGCCGACACTTACCTCCGTGGATGCCATCGTGACGGCGTTTCTCTTCAGCGCCGGGGTGGGCGTCTTTTTCGGCTTGTATCCCGCCAGAAAAGCGGCGGCATTGGATCCCATCGACGCCCTCCGATACGAGTGACCGCCCCCCCCGGTTTCAGCAACCCACCCCCCAAAATGAAATACGCCAAGCTCTTTTCCTGCGGCCTCACGCTGGCCCTCGTGCAACCAGCCCTTGCCGCGGATCCGCAGCCCCCCGCCCCAAGTCCAGAACTGGCTTTTGTCGACCTCTCCGGCGACAAGGGCCGGCAAGTCCTCATCGCTGAAGGAACCGAAACCACCTACCAAGGACATCCCACCACCCTCCTGTTGCCCGACGGCAAGACCATGTTTTGCGTGTGGAGCGTCAACCACGGTGGCTCCGCCGGACCCATGGCGCGCAGCGCCGATGGCGGCCTCACCTGGACACGCTTGGATGCCTCGCTGCCCCCCGGCTTCGCCACCCACCAGAATTGCCCCAGCATCTACCGCCTGCTGGATCCGGCGGGCCAGCCACACCTGTGGGTCTTTTCCGCCGCTTTGGGCAAACGCGACGGCCCGGGAATGCCCAGCATCAGCAGCGCTGACAATGGCAAGACCTGGAAGGAGATGCCGCCGCTTGGATTTCCCTGTATCATGACGTTTTCAAGCATCGTCCGCCTTCAGGACGGCGCATATCTGGGCCTCTACCACACCGGCCTTGAGGACAAGGACAAGCCGCCGCTCAAAGTGCTCCAGACCCTCACCCGGGACGGCGGATTCACCTGGTCAACTCCTGCCGTCGTTGCGGAGGTCCCCGGAAAAAACCCCTGCGAACCGTATGTGTTCCGCTCTCCGGACGGCTCCGAGCTTTGCTGCCTGTTGCGGGAGAACACCCACAAGGGAAACAGTCTGCTGATGTTCAGCCGCGACGAAGGTAAGAGCTGGAGCACGCCGACCCCCACGCCGTGGGGCCTCACCGGCGACCGCCACCAGGGAGTCTTCACCAAGGACGGACGCCTCGTGGTTGCCTTCCGCGACCAGGCACTCCAAAGCCCGACGCGCGGCCACTTTGTCGCATGGGTTGGCACATACGCGGATCTGCGTGCGGGCAAGCCGGGCCAGTACAGGATCAAGCTGCTCCACAGCCACGCCAAAAATGTTTCCGACTGTGGCTATCCCGGAATGGAATTGCTTCCGGACGGCACCATCGTCGCAACCACCTACGCCAAGGTTGCTCCCGGCCCCGAAAAGCATTCGGTGGTGAGTGTTCGTTTCTCGCTGAATGAAACAGACAAGCTGCCGCGACATTAAATTGGGACCGGCTCCCCATGCCGGAGTGTCCCCACGAACTCTCCCTGAGCTTGGCTGAGAGAAGGCTATCACTCAAAACTTCTTATCCCGATCCACCCCGCCTCCCGTTGTTCTCCCCCCAATGAAACTCCCCCTCCACCTTTGGGCGCTTCTCCTCGCGCTTCCGTTCCCCTGCCACGCCGCAACCCAGGCGCGCCGGCCTAATTTTGTGTACATCCTTGCCGACGACCTCGGCTACGGCGACGTGCGCTGCCTTAATCCCGAGGGCAAAATCGCCACGCCGCACATGGACCGGCTTGCGGCCGAGGGCATGCGTTTCACCGACGCCCACTCCAGCAGCGCCGTCTGCACACCGACCCGCTACGGCCTTATGACGGGGCGTTACAACTGGCGTTCCCGCCTCAAAAGCGGCGTGCAGGGGGGCATGAGCCCAGACCTGATTGAACCTGGGCGGCCCACTGTCGCGTCCTTTCTCAAGAGCGAAGGCTACCACACTGCCTGTTTCGGCAAATGGCACCTCGGGTTCGACTGGCAGCGGCATCCGAACACGCCACCCTTCATGGACAAAATTGAAAAGGGGCCCGACGGCTGGAATGTGGATTTCACCAAGCCGATCGGTGGGGGTCCGCTCCAAGTTGGCTTCGACCACTATTTTGGAATCGCAGCGTCCCTCGACATGGTGCCCTACACCTTCATCCAGGATCGCCGCGTGACGGAGCTTCCCACTATCGACAAATCCTTCGACATGACCGCGGGTCGCGAGAAGAACGGACACACGCGCACCGGCCCGGCCGGCCTCTCCTTCGAGGCGGTCAATGTCCTCCCGGAAATCACGCGGCACGCCGTGAACTACATCCGCGAACACGCCGCCGAGGCGAAGGCCGGAAAGCCCTTCTTCGTCTACCTCCCCCTCAATGCGCCGCACACCCCCATCGCGCCCTCTCCGGAATGGCAGGGCAAAAGCGGCATCAGCCCCTACGCGGATTTTGTAATGCAGACCGACGCCACGCTCGGGGCGGTTCTGGATGCGCTGGATCAGGCCGGCCTGCGGGAGGACACACTCCTTGTGATGACCAGCGACAACGGGTGCTCCAACCAGGCCAACCTGCCCGAGCTTGCCCGATCCGGACACAACCCCAACCACGTCTTCCGCGGCCACAAGGCGGACATCTTCGACGGGGGCCACCACATCCCATTTTTGGCGCGCTGGCCCGGCCATGTCGCGCCCAATTCCACCTACAAGGAGCTCGCCTGCCTCAACGACTGGTTCGCCACCGTGGCTGATATCCTTGAAAAGCCCCTTCCTGAGAATGCCGCAGAGGACAGTGTCAGCCTGCTGCCCGCGCTC